>CAMLTY010000047.1 GCA_946486465.1 uncultured Mycoplasmatota bacterium | reverse complement strand
TTCTTCTTAAAGCTATTTGATATATCTAGAACTAAATAGTCATCCCACAACTTTTATGCAAGAACCAAAATAATTATGAAAAAATTAAAAGAATTAGGTATGGATGATGAGTTTGGAATGTACTATGATGCAGAAATAGTACATAGAAAAGAAGTAAATTCTGCAAGAAGTGATGGCAGAAAAGAAGGTAGAAAAGAAGGTGCTAGAGCAAGAGAAAAATCTATTGCTAAGAATCTTCTAAAAATGAATTTATCTGTTAAAGATATAATGAAAGCGACAGGACTTTCCAAGAAACAAATATCAATGCTAAGCTAATGTAAATTAATTTAATTACCTCTTTTTCTTTTTTTCATATAATATAATGGTGTTATGTATGGAAATGGATTATGAAGAGATTAAATATTTAGAAAATCCTAATATAATTGATATTAGAGAACATTACTTATATGAAAGAGGACATCTTAAAGGCTCTATTAATATTCCTTTAAGAGTTTTAAGAACTATGCCTGATAAGTATCTTTCTTTTGATAAGACATACTATTTAATCTGTGAAAGTGGTTTTACTAGTAAAAGACTGTCAACTATTCTAAATAATAAAGGCTATCATACTTATAGTATTAAATCTGGTTATGAAAAAAGTCCTTGACGAAAGTTTGTTCAACCTATATTATTATATATAGGAGGATTTGTTTATGGATTACTTAATTATAGGACTACTTATATTAATAATTATTTTAATAGTTATATCGCTTATGAAAAATATTAATGAGTCTAAGATAACAGATAGACTTAATAATTTAGAGATTACGACAATAAAAGAGTTAAATGAATTTAAAGATGGTTTAACTAGAAATTTAACTGATGATTTTACTAAATTAAATGAAGGCTTAGAGAAGAGATTACTTGCCATTAATGAGGCAGTTAATGAGAGAATTAATCAGAATTTTGAAAAGACTAATAAAACTTTTACATCCGTAATAGAACGTCTTAGTAAGATTGATGAAGCTCAAAAGAAGATAGATACATTATCTACTGATATTATCTCTTTGCAAAGTATTTTAACTGATAAAAAGACAAGGGGTATTTATGGAGAGGTTAATCTAAAACATATCTTAGTAAATATCTTTGGAGAAGGAAATGATTCTATTTATAGATTACAATATACTCTTCCTAATGGAACAATAGCAGATTCTATTCTCTTTGCACCTGAACCTCTTGGTACTATTGTCATAGACTCTAAATTTCCACTAGAACATTATCAGATTATGGTAGATAAAGATTTATCTAAAGCGGAAAGAGATGCTGCTACTAAAGCCTTTAAAAATGATGTTAAAAAGCATATAGATGCTATTAGTAGTAAATATATTATAGATGGTGTTACAAGTGACCAAGCGATTATGTTTTTACCTGCAGAAGCGATATTTGCAGAGATTAATGCTTATCATCCTGATTTAATAGAATATGCTTATAAAAAACGTGTATGGTTAACTAGTCCAACTACTTTAATGTCAACTTTAACTGTTATCCAAATGATTATTAAAAATATGGAGAAAGATAAGTATACCTCTATTATTCATGAAGAGTTAAATAAACTAAGTTTAGAGTTTGCAAGATATAAAGAACGTTGGGATAAACTATCTCGCAGTATTCAAGCCGTTAATAAAGATGTTGAGAATGTCTCTATTACTACAGATAAAATTAGTAAAAAATTTGAAATTATTAATAAAGTAGAGTTTAAAGATGCTAAAGAAATAGATACAACTAAAGAGCTTCTTTAAGCTTTTTTTGTATAAAAAACAATTATTTTTGTATACTAAAAATAAATTAGAATAAATTATATTAGGTGATATTATTAAACATGTAATTATAGGAGTAATAGGATTTATCTTAACAACTATAGGTTTCTTTTATTTTATAGTTTATTCTAATCTATTTACATTTGGTTATTCTTTTAGTGAATACCTAATTTTCATGGCTTCTAATATAAAAAATTATACTTTAATCCTTGGTATTATACTTTTAGTTATTTCTTTTAGAAAGGGGAAAAATAAATGATATATACATATGATATTTTACTTAATTGGACAAAAGATGAAAGATTAAAAGAGTTTTATGAATGGAATTTAGAAGATGATTTAGAACATATTAAAAAAATGCCTATTATTAGAATAAGTGAATCTTTCTTAAAAGATTTATTAACATCTAAAATAAAAATAGATAAGAGTTTTCTTTCTAAAATAAAATATAAAACAGAAAGTTATTTTCATAATGAAATAGATGTAATAGATTATGCTGTTATTGTTACTACTTTAAGAAAAGCTTTAGCATTAGAACTTGATAATGAAGGTAATGTTATGTATAAAAGTAATCTTTTAATAGATGAAGAAGAGGAGGTATTAGAAATAGGAGAAGAGTTAGTAGTTATGGATATTCCTTATAAAGTTATTAGTAAAAATAATAAAGTCTCATATCTTACTAGAAAAGAAGAGGAAGAAAAGAAGTTCTTAACTAAAGAGCTTAAAAAAATTAAACAAAATAAAGAAGAATCTAAATTAAATTATTTATTTAAAGAGTTCTTTATAGATAATGTTGATACTTTTAATGATAAATTAAATGTATTAGAAAAAGAGATATCTAAAGATTATAACTCTTTTCATCATAAACTTTATAATCTTTTAAAACTATCTACAATAAAAAAGAAGTAATTATTTAAGTTTATAAGTCTTAGTAATTTTTTCTTCTTTATTATCTTTCAATATTTTTTCATACTCATGATAATCAATTACTTCTTGAGTATATCTTATTATTAATTCTTCAAGTTTTTCTAAATCTATATCTTCTAAATTCTTATCTTTTTTATTTTTATCATTCATTATATAACCCCGCTTTAGTGATATAAATTATAAGATAAATAATTTTTGTTGTCAAATAGTATAAAAAGAAAATTATTGTAAATAATAGAGATAGGTGATGAATATGAAAAAAATATTATTATTGTTAGTATCATTATTTTTAGTAACTGGGTGTAACGATATGATGAATACCCCAACTAGAAGAGTAGAAGAATACTTAGGAAAATATCAAATATTAGATAGTACTGTCTTAACAGAACTTGATAATGTTGTAGATAATAGTGATTATAGCAAAGATTATAAAGAGGAATATAAGGAGTTAATGATTAAACAATATCAGAACTTATCTTATAAAATAAAAAATGAACAGACTAATGGTGATACTGCTAATGTTATAGTAGAAATAGAAGTCTTTGACTATAATAATGCTTTATCTGAGGCTGATGACTATATTGACGAGCATGAAAGTGAATTTGTTGATGATGAAGATGAAACTAGAAAAGAGAAAATAGACCATTACAAGATAAATGCCATGAAAGAAGTAACTGATAAAGCTAGTTATACTATTAATTTTAGTTTAGTTAAAGATAATAAAAAATGGGTTTTAGAGAAAATAAATGATAGTGATTTAGAAAAGATTCATGGATTATATGAAGACTAATAATATTATGTCAATTAATAATTAACATATGCAACCATTATTTGGTTGCTTTTTCTTGCTAATTTACATAAAATATGGTATTATAACACCAAATTGAAGGGGTATGTAGTATGAGTAGTAAAAGAGAAGTATTTGCAAAAGGATTTTGTGGTAAGAAATTATTTTTAATATTTGTAATAGGTTCTATCTTTGGAGCTTTCTATGAACAAATTCTTAATTTAGTTAAAGTTTATCTTACCACAGGAGATATTGTCTGGGAATTAAGACGAGGAGTAATTTATGGCCCTTTTAGTCCTATCTATGGGGCAGGGGCAGTACTTTTTGTTTATTTATTAGTTAAACCAAACTATTCTAATATTAAAACCTATATTTATGGATGCTTATTAGGAGGAGGTTTTGAATACTTAATAAGTTTATTACAAGAAATATTTACTCATACGAGGTCTTGGGATTACTCTAGTTACTTTTTGAATATTGATGGAAGAACTACAATTCCTTATATGTTAGTATGGGGAGCCTTCGCTCTTATCTTTGCCAAAATAATTTATCCTTTTATATCTAAATTAATTGAAAAAATACCTGTAAATATTGGTAATATCATCTATTATTTCTTGCTAATATTCTTAATAATTGATATGTTTATATCATGGACTGCTTTATTTAGAAGTGCTATGAGAAGAGAGAGTATTGAACCTATCACTCCAGTTGGTAGATTATATGATAGAGTCTATCCTGATAGTGTTCTATCTAAAAGTTTTCCTAATATGGACTTTAAAGTTAGAAAGGATAAGTAGTATGATAACATTAATTTGTTTAATTCTAATATTTATTGCTTGGTTTTTATTAATTAAAGAATATATAGTCGCTTTAAAAGGCTCTAAAATAAAACTAAAAAGAACTTATGATGAACCTTCTTTTGCTATCTTAATACCGGCAAGAGATGAATCTAAAGTAATCTCTAATCTCTTAGACAGTATAAAAAAGCAAACCTTTAAGATAGATTCTAAAGATATTTATATTATTGTTGAAAGTAGGAAAGATAAGACTGTTTCTATTGCTAAAAAAAGAGATGTTAATATTATCTATCGTAAGAATTTAACTAATAGAAGAAAAGGCTATGCCCTTGATGATGCGATTAAAGAAATATTAAAAAAGAAAAAGCACTATGATGCATATTTTATCTTCGATGCTGATAATGTTTTAGATAGAAATTATTTCAAAGAAATGGTTAAAACTTATAAAAAAGGGTATGATATAGGTATAGGTTATCGTAATACTAAAAATGGTAATTCTAGTATTTTTTCAGCATGTTCTTCTCTAACTTTTTCCATGATTAATACCTTCTCTAATAATTATAAAATGAAACATAATCTAACTCTAACTGTTAGTGGTACAGGATTTTATATTAAAGGAGAAATATTAGAAGAACTAGGAGGATATCCCTTTAATAGTCTAACAGAAGATTATGAATTTACTTTATATGCTACTCTAAATGATTTAACATCAACTTACAATACTAAAGCCAAGTACTTTGATGAACAACCAACTGATTATGCTACTACGATTAAACAAAGAACAAGATGGGTAAAAGGTTATTTTGATTCAAGAAGAAAGTATTATCCTTTACTAAAGAACAAAGCAAGTAGAAAAGATAATAACTATCCTTCTGTCTATATTGCCTTAGTAGGAGTAAAACCCTATGTTTTGTTTGTTATTAGTGTTATTTTATACCTTGCAAATCTAATCTTCAGAATAATATCTAATTCTATTGTAAAGATAGAAGTTTATACTTTACTATTACAATTTTTCTTAATAATACTTGCAATTTACATTGTCCTATTACTATTTACAGGAATACTTTTAATAAAAGAAAAAGATAATCTAAGATTAAATAGAAAGATGAAGATAAAATCCTTGTTTTTTAACCCTTTATTTCTAGCAAGCTATGTAAAGTGTTTGTATTTGGCTTTGAAAAATAAAGATTTAACTTGGGAAAAAATAGAACATACTGGTAATATAGAAAAGGAGGATGAAAAATGATTACATTAGTTAAAGATATAAAGGAAGCGAATGGTATTACTCATAATGGTACAATGCATGCTGATGAAGTCTTTGCAACTGCTTTTCTTTCTCTTTATTTTGGTAATTTTAAAGTCATGAGAGTAAGTGAAGTACCTATAGATATCTCATCTAATACCCTTGTCTATGATATTGGCAAAGGCAAGTTTGACCATCATCAAAGTGATGCTAGAGTTAGAGATAATGGAATAAAATACTCATCATTTGGACTCCTTTTTGAAGAGTTTGGTATAGACTTTTTAAAGAAAATGAAACTAAAAAATACTAAAGCTATCTATAATTATTTTGTAAAAGACTTTATAGAAGGAATAGATGCCATCGATAATGGTATTTTCCCTGATGTGAAAGCAAATTATAAAGTAAAGACAGTAAGCGATATTATTAAAATATATAATCCTAGTTACTTAAGTAATGATAGTGAAGATGGACAGTTTATTAAAGTCGTTAATCTTGCAGAGTCTATATTAACTGAAGAGTTAAAAAATGTAGTAGGTAAAGTAGAAGCAGCATCTAAAGTAAAAAAACTTCTTAATAAAACTAAAGGGCCACTACTTATATTAGATGAATATTTACCTTATGAAGAGACAGTTTTAACATCTCTTGCTGGTAAAAAAATAAAATTTGTAATCTATCCTTCTAATAGAGGAGGTTATGGTATTAAAACAGTTCCTATTAGTACTACTGATAAAACTAGTAGAGTCTATTTTCCAAAAAGCTGGGGAGGTCTTTCTAATAGTGATTTAGAAGAAGTAACAGGAATAAAAGGTTCACTATTTTGTCATACTAATAGATTTTTAATGACAGCGAGTACTTTAGATACTGCTAAAAAACTTGCAGAAATAGCTTTAGATGTAAATGAGAAAGAATAATAGTAGTAATTAATAATAGTTTGGGTTACAATAATAAATGGAGGAATAAAGATGGATAAAGATGGACAAAGATTAAAGAGAATAATGACAATAACAACAGTTATCATAACCGTATTTTTAGTAGCATTTATCATTTATGCTGTTAAGATGAACCTTTTAACAAGTCCTGAAGTTTTAGTAGATAGAATAAAAAAATATGGTATTATAGGACCTATAATCTTTCTTTTACTTCAAATAGTTCAAGTAGTATTTCCTGTTATACCAGGAGGTGCCTCTTGTCTTGTTGGCCCTCTTGCTTTTGGACCGATAGAAGGCTTTATCTATAATTACTTAGGTCTAACATTAGGTAGTGTATTTGCCTATATGCTAAGTAGAAACTTTGGTCTTCCTCTTATAAAAAAATTATTTAAAGAAGAGACAATTAATAAATACTTAAAATATATTAGAATAAAAAAGTTTGAAGCAATATTCTTTTGGGGAATTTTATTACCAGGAGCCCCAGATGATTTATTATGCTATATCGCAGGAATTAGTAATTTGACCTTTAGGAAATTTCTTATTATAATATTAGTAGGTAAACCACTCACCTTGATATTCTATAGTCTATTTGTAAAATTATTTTAAGGAGTAGTTATTATGCATGTTAGTTATCTTTCTTTTTATGAGAGCCCTATTGGAATAATTAGAATTAATACTAGTCATTATGATGTCTTATCATTAACTTTTATTGATGAACAAACAGAAGAAGAAAGAGAGAATAGATTAAGTATTAAAGTTAAAGAAGAATTAGATTTATATTTTAAAGGAGAACTTACTTCATTTTCTTTTTATAATTATTTAATATCAGGCCTTGAAAAAAGAGTCTTAGAAGTAGTAAGTCATATACCATATGGAGAAACATTAACTTATAAAGATGTCGCTAGATTTTTAGGAAATGAAGAAATGATAAGTCCTGTTATTGCCGTATTAAACGAAAATCCATGTCCTATTCTTCTACCATGCCATAGAGTAGTTAAAGATGATAAGACAATAGGAACTTATGTTTCTGACATAGAGAAAAAAGAATATTTATTAAATTTAGAAAAAGAGAACATGTAAACTGGTTCTTCCGAAAGTTTGCGGATTAACCAATAATAGGAAGTAGGATATATTCCTACTTTTTATTATGAACTTAATATTTGTGCAACAATCTCTTCTAAAGCAAAGTTGTCTAAAGTAGACAAAAAACATAAATAACTTTTCTTAAAAAGGTTGCATCAGTTTTAAGGAGTGAAAATTAGTTTTCACTCTTTTTCTGTGTAAAAAAAGGAAAAGAAAAAACTTTTTCGCAAAGTTTTTCGTTTAAAAGGAAAAAATATGCATCAAAAAAAGATTCTGCAACCCCCAAAAATCAGAATTAGTATTCCAATATAAGAAAAAATGTTATATAATGAGTTTGTCAAATCTTAATTGAAAATTAGAATTAAGTGAGACATTGACATGTGAGGAAGTAAGCTCGTTTAAAATAGCGAAGCTTATTTCTTTTAATTTTCCTTGAAAAGATTCAACAAGATTAGAACCAAAATCTAATAATTGTCTAATAGTATGGGCAAATTGAATAAATAAATAATGAACTTTCATTGCATTATAATCAAGAGAACACATATGAGTAATATCAAACAAAATATTCTTTTGATTATTAAAACCATTATTTTCAATTTTCCATCTTCTTCTACCCATGTCAATTAACTTTTTAATGTTATTATCAGTTACAGATAAGCTTGTAATAAAAGTAAAAATTTTATCATCTTTATTTTTAACTTGTTCAATAAATCTAATGATATTAAATTTGTACTCATTATATGAGTAATCTTTAACAACAAAATAGTTTTTATGAATTGAGCCAGAATCAATGGAGATGAGTCCATCAAAATCTCGATTAACAGTTTTAAGTTTGTCAGACTTAAGTCTAAAAATATAATCCCATTTGTTATCTAAACAGAGTTTAATAAAAGGACCAGAGGC
>CAMLTY010000046.1 GCA_946486465.1 uncultured Mycoplasmatota bacterium | reverse complement strand
TAAAGAAAGCTAAGGAGTCTGGAGCTTATACTTTTGCTATTACTAATAATCCTAATTCATTAGTAGCTGGGTCTACTGATAAACATATTTATAATGAAATTGGAGAAACTAAAGCAGGAGCTGCTACTAAAGGATATACTACGACTTTATATATCTTAACTAAGTTAGCTTTATGCTTAAGTGGTGAAGAAGATAGCTTTGATGATGATAAATATATAGAAGCTGTTAAAAAAGGATTAGATTTATACGAGAATGTTAAACCTATGGCTAAAGAATTAATCTCTATGGAGATGGGCTTTTCTATTGCTAGAGGTTATAGTTACTCTCTTGCTAAAGAATTTGCTCTAAAAGTTATGGAAACATGTTTAGTTCCAGTTATTCCATATAAAGCTAGTGAATTTTGTCATGGACCCCTTGCCTCAACTAGTCCTAAAACTCCAGTAGTTTTATTTGCAGTAGATGATAAAACTAACGAAGATATTAAAAGAGTTGTTACTTATTTAAAAGATACAAAAGCTAAGACTTATGTAATTACTAATGATAAAGAAATTGCTAATATAGCAGATATGGCTATTATGATAGATGAGTCTGAAAGTATCTATGCTTTCTATCAAGCTGCTATCGTAATGCAATTATTATCTTGTGAAATGGCCTTTACTAAAGGAACATATCAAGACCATGTACCTGTGTTAAAGGGAAGAACTAATACATTTTAGATATATTAAAAGTGAAGAAAACTTAATCTTCACTTTTATTTTACTTTCTTTTATTACTTGGATAATTTAATTTTTTACTAATTCCCTTTTCTTTATAACGATTACAAGCTTTTTCATATTCTATAGGTGCTATTTGTATTAATGTTGGTATCATTCTTTTAATATCTTCTTGTTCTTCAATAGGAACAGTATCAAAAACTCCACTTAAACATTCATAAAATAAGTTTTCAATATCTTCTTTTAATTTATCTTCTAACGACATACCACAGTATTTTCTTACAAATTTACTTAATACTTTTTGATACCTTCCCCACTGTTTGATATGTTCTAAATGATTTTCTTTAGGATGACAATTTAATCTATTTGAAGCAGGTATTAAATTAACTCCGCCACTAGGTCTATGTTCTATATCATAGTAACAACCATCTTCTTTTAACATGCTACATGTCTTTTTTATTGATACTAAGTCTACTATATCTCTATCTATATTTCTTGCTCTTAAATATAAAAATGGTGTATATGTTAATTTTCCATTTGGTAATCTTTCAAAATCTAAAAAAGACACAATAGAAATATTACCTTGACTTAAGATATTAGTTAATCCATTAAAGGATAAATCTTTAAAGTCTTCAGGATAATAATCACAACCACTCTTTTTACAGCAGTATCCACCACAATTTTTGCAATATTCTTTATTTTCTAATATTTCTTCCATTAAACCACCTCATAAACTGTCATTTATTATAGTTAGTAATAGTTTATGAGTCAAGAAAAAGAACCTAAATTCCTTCACTAGGTTCTTCTTTATCTTTTTCTATTACCTTTTCTAAAGGTATAACTGACTTAATAGAAGCATCCCTACAAGATGTTTTTAATTCTTTTATACTAAATTTATCTAACTTCATAGAAGTATCTATTAAACCTCCTAAGTTAATACCTGTTACTACTTCATAACTATCGTTAGTAAAAGCAAGTTTAGATGCTACTTTAAATGGAGTTCCTCCCATTAAATCACAGACAAATAAAATCTCACTATCTTTATTATCACTAATTATCTTATTAAATTTATCTTCTAGGGTATTATCATTATCACTACTTAAGAAGTCTACTGCATAAACATTATCTTTAACTCCTGCTATCATAGTTAGAGAACTTAAAATTCCACTAGCAAAGTTATTATGGCCTGTTATTATTATAATCTGTTTCATTATCTCACTACCTTTCTAAGTAAATTATAGCATCTTTAAATAAAAAGAAAAAGCCTTAAAAGGCTTTTTACTAAAGTATTCCAAAGAATGAGAATACTATTGATACTATGATAATACCTACTATTAATACTGTTGTATTTACTTTCTTTCTTAATAAGAAATAGATTAAGAAAGTAAAAGCAAATGGTAAAATATTAGGTAAAATCTTATCAAAGAAATCTGTTTGTAAGCTAACAGTAGCATCATGTCCTATATCTATTGATGTTTTAACTGTTAATGTTACATAACTTGCAATTAATCCACCTAATATTGTAACACCTAATACTGAAGCAGCATTACTAACTCTTTTCGTATTCTCTTGTAATTTATCTAAGGCTTTAGTACCTGTTTTATATCCCATTCTTGCAAGTGGAAAACGAAGTAAGAAAGCAGCAAAGAATACTAAGAAGAATACTATTGGTCCTAAAACATTTCCTTGATCAGAAAGTGATGCACATATTCCTGCTGTAATTGGAAGTAATGTAAACCAGAATAAGGCATCTCCTATACCTGCTAAAGGTCCAAATAAAGATATTTTAATCTTTTTAACAGTTTCAGGATCTTCTCCACCTTCATAAAGTGATAACATTAATCCTTGTAAATAAGGAAGTAATGTATTGTGAGTATTAATGAACTCTAAGTTATCATGTAAAACTTTTGATAAAGTCTTAGGGTCATTCTTATATATCTTCTTTAATGCTGGACCCATTCCTGCAGTAAAACCAATACTTTGCATTCTTTCATAGTTAAAGCATGATTGATTTAAGACAGAAAGTAAAGCTAAATCGTTTAAATCAGAATCTGTTACAACTCTTTTACGTTTTTTCTCTTTAGATGCCACTCTTCTCACTCTCCTTTCCACTTGCTAAAGCAACTTCTTTATCACCACTTCTATAGAACTCCATCATAGCAAAAGCAAGTCCCATAATAGCAACTGGTAAAACGTTGTCTATTTGGATAAATGTTGCGAATAGGAATCCTGCAAGTAAATAAGGTATATATCTTGCTTTTAAAGTTACACGTAGTAACATAGCAAATCCAACAGCAGGAAGTAATCCTCCAGCTACTTGGAAACCATTAATTAGCCAATCAGGCATTGCTTGTACTAGATTTCTTAATGGTTCTTGAGCAGCATATACTGATAAGAATGTTAAAATACCAGTAGCAATACTTGTAAGAACTATTCCATAAAAGCATAGTTTAAATAATCCTTTAATATTTCCTTCTTTAGCATATCTTTCAGCAGGACCATTAAATGAAACAAAAGCTGTATTTCTAACAGTCCATAAGAATTGTAATAATACTCCAAATGGATATGCCAAAGCTAAACTAGTCGCTACATTATTTCCTGTAATGTGAGCGAATACAACAGTCATAACACTAGTAAGTAAAGCTTCTGGAACACTTGCTCCTCCAATACCTGCTATACCTGCAAAAGCAAGTTCTACCATACCACCTGCTACTAGTCCTGTATTTAAGTCACCTAGAATCGCTCCAACTATTGGACAAACAATAATTGGTCTAAAGATGAATAATGCTTCTAGGTGTCTATCAATAACAAGAATCATAACTACTAATGTTATAATTATTCCTTGTAATAATGTTATTTCCATAATTTTTTAACTCCTCCCTTAAAATTCTTTTCTTGGTGAATCAGGTGTATCTTGAATATAAATTTTATCTACGTGTTTCTTGATATAATTTAAATCTTCAAGTTCTTCTTTGCTAACAGCAACTTTATCTGTTAGTTTCTTATCACCTTCATCATAATACATATTTCCAATATCTACCTCCTTTATTTTTACACCTCCTTCAATTACTCTCCTTAAATCTTTAGGAGTTTGACATATTAATAAAATGTGTTGGTCATCTGATGCTTTATCTATAATATTAATAGTCTTCTCTATTGTAAAAAATCTAGTATCAAACCCTAATGATGATGCTGCCATCTTCATAACACTTTGTTCTATTTCGTTTTCTGCCGTCTCATCATCTGCTACAACTATTAGATTAGCGCCTACTGCCCCTGCCCATAGACATACTATTTGTCCATGAATTAATCTATTATCAATTCTTGCTAATAAAATATTATTGTCTTTCATACTTTCTCCTCCTTATATTGTTTTACTGTTTCTACCATTTATTTCTTCTTCAAACTTTGTAGCATCTTCTCCATTTATAGTTTCTAAACTGGCTAAGTATTTAGTACTACTTAAACTGGTAAAATGTGCATATCCACCTATACTTCGTAAATTTTCTAAACCTTTGGCACTAGTTAATTTATTAGCCCAAATAGTTTTTCCTATATTTTGTAAACTTTTTAAACCTTCTGCGTTAGTCAAATTATAAAAAATAGCATTTCCACCTATATTTTGTAAACTTTCTAAACCTTCTGCACTGGTTAGATTAGAAAAAGAAGCATCTCCACCTATATTTTGTAAACTTTTTAAGCCTTCTGCACTGGTTAGATTAGAAAAAGAAGCATCTCCACCTATATTTTGCAAACTTTCTAAACCTTGGGTACTAATTAAATTATAAAAATTTGCATTCCCGCCTATACTTCGTAAATTTTCTAAACCTTCTGTACTGCTTAAATTCTCGAAAATTGCATTTCCACCTATATTTTGTAAATTTTCTAAATCTTTGGCACTGGTTATATTACCCAAAAAAGCATTTCCGCCTATACTTCGTAAATTTTCTAAACCTTCTGCACTACCTAAATAAAGGGAAAAAACATCTCCGCCTATACTTCGTAAATTTTCTAAACCTTTAGCACTTCTTAATTCTGTAAAACTAGCTTTTCCACCTATAATTTGTAAATTTTCTAAACCTTTGGCACTAGTTATACTACCAAAAAAAGCATTTCCAACTATATATTTTAATGTTTTTAATTTAGATGATATCTCCTTTCCTCTATACATTAAATTCCCATAAAATATTATAATATTATTACTATCAAAATCAGAAAGTGAAGTTCCTATATTTTCTTCTTTACAATCAAATATAAATGCTAAATCTTTCTCGTTATTTCTTTTATCATGTATTTCCTTAATTCTAGGGTCTTTGCTGAAACCAAATCCTTCTATTCTTGAGTCTACCTCATACAAAAATCTCAATTCCTCTTTAGTTAATTCTATATCATTACTTACTTTATTATCTATTTCTGTTAGCAATTTCATATCATTAACTTTTTTTAGATATTTATCTTTATCAGGAAATTCATTTAATTTTTTTTCAGCAATAGGAGTCATACATCCTTCTAAGTTTTGATGTTCTCCTACTCCTCTTACTTCTCCTATATTATATTTACCATCCATTCTAATGGCAATTCTAGGTTCTTTATATTCTCCCTCTTTATCTTTTGTATAATATACGTAAAAATCGCCCATAGAAAGTTGCATTTTAGCAGTCTCTTCTCCTGCTGTACACCAGCCAGTATTTTTTCCCTGCAATGACTCACATAATGGTCTATAATCACTTCCTTGGTCATATTTTACCCATATTCCATCTGTATCATTGCCTCTATTTACATAACCAGTATTTGTTAAGTAATATTCATATAGTTTCTTAAAACTTTCACCATTTTCTAAAGCTTTACTTGCTTCTTCACTTATCTCTTCATTAGTTCCTATTTCTTTTTCCAAAATATCATATACTCTTGCTAGTGCTTCTCTATTTAATTCTATATAAGGCTCTGTTGTTGTTTTACTTCTTCTTCCAAACTCTCCTTTTCCTTTATCAAACTTATTTAATTTAAGCATTCCTCTAAAGGCATAATGTTTAAACCATATTGGATACATTGCATCATCACTTGTCAGATAGTCTATCCACATATCAAGAGATTTTTCTTGCTCTTTTTGTACCGCTGAAAGTAATTTTTCTTTCATTTCATCTGTTACAGGAACATCTCCATAGCCTCTTTCTTTTGCTACTTTCTTTTGCAAATTGATATAACTTTCAGGCAGTTCTTTTATTACATATTTATCATAATAAAACTGCTTTAATATCTCCATTTTATGAGGATTATCTTTTGCTATATCATGAGTTCTTTCTAGTCTTTCTAAATATTTACTTATCTTTTCAGTAGGGCTATCACTTTTCTCTGCAGTATGCATAACGACATCTTCCATATGCATATTATTATATAAACTATTTAAAAACTCTTCTCCATTTTTATATTTCATAAAATGAACCTCCTCAATTAGATTATCTTATTTTAATAATACTCTCCATATATTTTCTTAGCTTCACTATCTAAATAAGCTTCTATTTCTTTACTAGTTTTTAAAGTTAATACTTTATCAGCAATATCTTCTGCTTTCTTACTATCTATCATAGATATTAGTTTTTTTACTTTTAAAACCATACTAGCATTAACACTAAATTCTTCTAATCCTAGTCCAACTAAAAGAATAATAGCTAAAGGATCTGCTGCCATCTCTCCACACATGCCAACAAACTTTTCTTTTTTATTTTTGAGAGAGTCAATTGTATTTTTAATAAGTCTAATAACACCAGGATTGTAGAAACTATAAAGATTACTAACAGTAGGATTTAATCTATCAACTGCGACAGTATATTGGATTAAATCATTAGTACCTATACTGAAGAAATCCACTTCATCTATTAACATATCAGCCATAATAGCTGTACTAGGAACTTCTATCATAATACCTACTTTAATATTTTCATTAAAAGGAATATTTTTACTGGCAAGTTCTCTTTTAGCTTCATCAAGAATCTCATTTGCTTTATATATTTCTTCTAAAGAAGAAATCATGGGATACATTATCATTACATTACCATAATGACTTGCTCTAAGTATCGCTCTTAAACTTACTTTAAAAAATTCTTTATTATCTAAACAATATCTTATCGCTCTATATCCTAAGAAAGGATTTTGCTCTTCACCAATATCTATATAAGGACATTTCTTATCCCCACCGATATCAAGAGTTCTAATAATTAATGGTTTACCATTAAGTTTTTCTGCAAATGTTTTATAAACGTTAAATAAGTAATCTTCTTCAGGAGCAGTACTTCTATTTAAGAATAAGAACTCTGTTCTAAATAGACCTATTCCATCAGAATTTACTTCAAGTAATTTATCAAGTTCTGATAAGTCTCCAGCATTTGCAGTTATTTCTAAGCTTTTATTATCTTTAGTTAAAGACGGTTTATCTTTCATCTCTACTAATGATGCTTTAAGTAATTCTTCTTTTTTTATTTTCTCTTTAATAGCATTAATATTAGTATCTGTTAGATTATTTTCAATAAAGCCTTCATTACCATTTACATAGATTAACTCTCCATCTGTTAGAGTTTTACTAATCTCTTTTATACCAAATACAGAAGGAATTCCAAGAGTTGATGCAAGTATAGCCACATGACTTGTCTTACCACCTATTTCTGATACTATTCCTTTAACATGACCTATGTTATTAGAAAGTAAAACTGAAGGTGGAATTTCTTCTGATACTAAAATAGTATCTTCAGTTAAAGTACTTAAATCTACTTCTTTAATACCTAGAGCTTTTCTAATAAGTTTATTAGTAACATCTTCTATATCTTTACTTCTCTCCTTTAAATAAGCATTATCAACTAATGATAACTCTTCGGCTTTTCTTTTCATTACTTTAGTAATAGCAGTTATTTTATCACATTTTTCTTCATCTATTACTTCTTCCATAGAAGTTATCAAAGACTTAGAATTTAAAAGAATCTTATAAAAATTACATAACTGTTTTATATCTTCTGATACGGCATTAATCTCTAACTCTTCATAATCTTTAACAACCCTATCTAAAACTTCTTTTAATTCTTCTTTTTCTTTTGTAAGTTCTTCTAAAGTAGCAAGTCTCTTTTCTTTTAACTCTGGTATTTTAGTATTTATTATATAGACTTTACCTAAAGCTAGACCATTACCTACTTTATTACCTAAGTATTTCATCTACTCTTCACCTTTTTCTATATACTCACATATTGCATCTAAAGCTTTTTTTTCATCATTACCATTTACTTCAACCGTTAATTTATCGCCACAGTTAATATTTCCCATCATAACTTCTAGTATTTCTTTAGCATTAATACTACTACCATTATGAATAAGTTTTATATCAGAGTTAAATGTAAGAGCAAGTTCTACTAAGGCACTCCCTGGTCTTGCATGTAATCCTGATACACTTTTTACTACAACATCTTTTTTTACCATATAACCATGTCCTCCATCCTGTATTTTATCTTATAAAGTAATAATAGCATAGATACTTTTAATTTACAAATTTTTTTAAAAATCAAAAGTAAAATTAAGTAAAGAAAAAGATTAACTTCTAACTAAAGTAATCTTCCCTTTCTTCTATTACATCTCTATCTTCAATATTATCATAACTTAATGCCAAGTCATAATAGTATTTAGCTTTCTCTTTATTACCTATATCATTAAATCTATCTATTAATTCCACATAACAATATGTAGATTTAGGATTTTTTTCTAATTCATCTGTTAATGCTTTTTCACCTTCTTTAATTTTACCTAATTCAAATAGCATTTTAGATTTTGTTCTAATCTGACTTATATATTCATTAGTATCTAAATCTAAAGTATCAACAAGTCTATCAATATAGTTAATAATTTTTTCTAAATCATAGTTATTTTTAGTTAGGTTATAAGCGACATCACTAGCATCATTAATAACATTAGAACAAAATTCAGAAATTTGTTCACTTTTATCCAGCTCTTCTACTGTTCTTATATTATTTTCTTTAGCATATGAAAGTAATGAGTTCATAACCTCTAAATAATTATCCATTACTTCTTTAGAAGACATTTTTTTACCATAATCATAAATATTAAGTAATTTTTTATTTATTTCTTCATTCTTTACTTTTTTAGTATGAACATATTGATTATGATAGGAAAATAAGGAATTACCATATAATTCATTAACTAATGGTACTTGTTCTTTACTAGTAGTAGTTTTTTCTTTATTTAAACAACACTTTTTATATTTCTTTCCACTTCCACATGGACATGGGTCATTTCTTCCAATTTTACTCATATTACCACCTCATCATATAACTTCTTTAATTTTTTCATAAATACATCTGAACAGAAGTGAACAGCTCTGAACAGAAGTGAACAGCTCTGAACAGAAGTGA
>CAMLTY010000045.1 GCA_946486465.1 uncultured Mycoplasmatota bacterium | reverse complement strand
TATAACTCATTATTCCTTTATTTTTCAACATTTTATCAACAAAGGAATTTATTCTGAAAAATTTCATATAAATTTCACAAATAATAGATAGATTATTAACTAGGGAGGAGAAAAAATGAAAAAAATAGGACAGTTTTTTAAGAAACATTGGAAGAAGTTTTTACTAGCTATCATTATTATAGCCATAATTGCAGGAATTATTTATCTAAGTTTTAGAGCCTATGATAGATATCGTAAAAATCTATTAACAGATCCAGCTTGGATAAGAGAAAATGTTAATTTTGTAGAAAATGATGAAGGTGTATATGAAGTAGAAAAAGATGAAGAAATATCTATCTTTAGTGAAGATTATCAAAATATAATTGAAGAGAAAATTGAAGAATTAAAGGATTCTGCCGATTATACTTTAGAAAATCCATTAATAATCCATAATCCATACGGTACTGGTAGTTTATCTTACTACTTATATTATACTGATAGTGATGAAGATTTAGACTATAAAATTGAAACAGAAGGATATAGTAACTTTGAACAAGAAATATCTCATAAAGATAGTAATGAATATCAATTAGTTGGATTTGTTCCAGGAGAAACTAATACTCTAACACTTACTAGTGGAGATGAAGAACATGAGTTTACTATTACAACGCCTAAATCTGAAGCTGATATCGATACACAGGTAGAAGTAGTAGAGGGAGATAGTGAAGAAGAATTAACAGATGGTCTTTATGCTCTTTTAGGACACGATAAAAACTACAACTCTAATATTTATCTATATGATAATGAAGGAGTACTAAGAGAAGAGTTTGTTCTAGATAGTTATAGAGCAGATCGTATTATCTTTGAAGATGATTATATGTACTATGCTTATAATAAAAAAGGTATAGTTAAAGTAAATGATTTAGGTAAAATAGAGGAGTTCTATGATTTAGGAAACTATACAATGCATCATGATATGGTTTATGATGAAGATAATAATCGTTTTGTAATATTAGTTAATGAAGATGGTACTGATACTATTGAAGACGTTATAATTACAGTAGATTTAGATACTAAAGAAGTAGAAAAAATAGTTGATATGAAAGACTTATTACCAGAATTTTACTTAAATGCTGTTAAGCCAGAAGGTAAAAATACTTATGGTGGTTATGAACTTGATTGGATTCATTTAAATAGTTTATCTCTAATAGGAGATGATATTGTCTTAAGTTCAAGAGAGTTAAGTACTATAATCTATATTAGTGATGCTTACACTGACCCTAGTGTTAAATATTTATTAACAGATGAATCTGTTATAGAAGATACATCATATGGAGATTTACTATATGAAAAAGTAGGAGATTTTGTTTCTCAAGCAGGACAACATAGTATTACTTATTACAGAGACGACGACTTAGAAGATGGAGAGTATTACTTATATATGTTTAATAACAATTATCAAGGTGCTAGAACAAGACCTAACTTTGACTGGTCAAATTATCCTGGTACTGGTACTTATAATGAGGGAGAAACATCATACTTCTATCAATATAAAGTTAATGAAAACGATAAGACTTATGAATTAGTTAAGAGTTTTGAAATACCTTACTCAAGCATTGTAAGCGATGTTGAAATACTTGATGGTGGTAATGTTGTTGTCGGAAGTGGTAAAGATAACTCTTATGGTGAATATGATAATGATGGTAATTTAATTAGACAATTTAATTACAATTCTAAGAAATATGCTTATCGTGTCTTTAAATATGAATTTAATAACTTATTTGATTAAAGTCTAGTGATAGACTTTTTTCTTTTTATCTGATAAAATAATACCGTATTTTGAAGGGGATGATGTTAATGAAAGGAAAAGTTTTAGAAAAAGGTGAACTATTAGAAACGTTATATGTTTTATTTAAGGATTTAAGTAAGAAAAAGATAAAGAACTATCTAAAAGATGGAGGAGTTTTAGTCAATGGAAAAGTTGTAACAAAGTTTAATACTCCGGTTAAGAAAAATGATATCATTGAACTTAGTAAGATTAATAAAACTCATAAGAAGAGTAATCTTGATATTATCTATGAAGACGAATATTTCTTTGTAATTAATAAACCTGCTGGACTTTTATCGATAAGTACTACTAAAGAAAAAGAAAAGACTGCCTATCACTTGGTAAGAGAATTTATTAAAAATAGAAAAAAGAATGATAAAATCTTTGCCTTACACCGTCTTGATAAAGACACATCAGGAGTCTTAGTCTTTGTAAAAGATAATACTCTAAAAAATCTCTTACAAAATAATTGGGATAAATATGTTAAAACAAGAGAATATGTCGCTTTAGTAACAGGTAATGTAAAAGATGTGGATGACTATACTTGTTACTTAAAAGAAATAGGACCTGATAAAGTTATTGTTACGAATAAAAAAGAAGGTAAGGTTGCCATTACTTCTTTTAAGACTATTAATAAAAATAATAAATATAGTCTTGTTAAAGTCAATATTAAAACAGGAAGACGTAATCAGATAAGAGTAGTCTTAAATCATTTAGGAAGTCCGATAGTAGGAGATAAAAAGTATGGAGGTATTAAATCCAATAGACTTTATTTACATGCTAGTAAGTTAACAATAACTAATCCTCTTAATAATAAAACTTATACATTTGAAAGTAGTGTACCTACATCATTTAAGAAGGTGGGGAATATAAAATGAAAGATGTTTGCTTTTTAATTCATGGCTCATATGGTAATCCTTATAAGAATTTTTTTCCATATTTACATAAAAGTATAACTAAAAAAGGCTATTATGTAATTGCACCACAATTTCCAGTTTATTCTATACAAAGCTATGATAATTGGTCTAATATTTTAGAACAATATCTTAATATAGGACTTTTAAGTGAATCTAGTACTGTTATTACTCATAGTTTAGGTAGTATATTTATTGTTAAATTTTTAAAAGAACATAATATAAAAATAAAAAAACTAATTACAATAGCAGGATTTAACAAGATTACTTATGAAGATGAATACCTTTATAATAGCTTCTATCTTGATAACATTAAGGGGATTAGTGTTGCAGAAGATGTAATCTGTATTTGTTCTACTAATGATAAATATGTTCCTTTAGATAAATCTTTATCTTTCGCCGAAATGCTTGGTGGCAAAGTAATTAAATATGATAATGCCGGACATTTTAGTAGTAATGATGGTTATCAAGAGTTTAGAGATATTTTAAAATATTTATAGGAGAGATGCAAATGAAAAACTATAAAGAAGTAGAACATAGTCTTATAACCAAGTATCGTAAAGATATCTGGCGTAAATTTATGAAAGCCGTTAGAGACTATGAATTAGTAAGTGAAAATGACCATATCGCTGTTTGTATATCTGGAGGAAAAGATTCGGTTATACTTGCAAAATGTCTAGAAGAGTTAGCTCGACATGGCAAGACTAACTTTAAACTATCATATATCGTTATGAATCCAGGATATAAAGAAGAGACCTTAAAAGTAATAAAAGAAAACTTAGAATCTTTAGGCATTGACTATAAAATATTTGACTCAGATATCTTTGAAGTTGCTAATAAACTAGATAAAGACCATCCTTGTTATATGTGTGCTAGAATGCGTAGAGGTTTTCTTTATAAGACTGCAAAAGACTTAGGATGCAATAAAATTGCCTTAGGTCATCACTTTGATGATGTAATTGAAACAATACTACTATCAATGTTTTATGGAGGAGAATTTAAAACAATGTTACCAAAATTACACAGTACTAATTTTCCTGGCATGGAACTAATTAGACCATTATATTTAGTAAGAGAAGAATCTATAAAAAAGTTTTGGGAATACAATGAATATACCTTTATAAACTGTGCCTGTAAATTTACAGAAAATAAAAATATTGAGAACAATTCTAAACGTTTAGAAATAAAAAAACTATTAGAAACTCTTAGAGAAAAAAGTGATGTTATTGATAATAATATCTTTAAAAGTACTGAGAAAGTTAATTTAGAAACACTTCTAAGTTACCAAGATAAAGGGGAAAAAATAAGTTTTTTAGACCGTTACTAGGTCTTTTTTCTTTATATGCTTTATAAACCTAAAAAGTTTACAAAAATATTGACTTTCTCTTTTTTATCAAGTATATTTTATATGAAAGGTAAGTTTGGTTTTAGTTTAAGCTTATCTTGAGGAAAGGAGGGAAGAAGTGATGAGTAAGGTTAAAAATGTCTTAGGTATGGCTATGGTGGGATTATTCGCTTTCGTTCCATTTTTAAATGTTTCTGCTTTAACAGAGTACACTTTAAATGACTGGAATACAGAAGGCTTTGGAAGTGCAACTGCTGTAAGTGATAATATTACTAATATAAAAGGTAATGAAACCGCAACAGAAGGTATGTTCTATGGACCGGTTAGTAAAAAAAGTAATGCTAAATTAGTAGATGGTATTACTGAAGAAGTTTATATTGAACTAAATCAAGATACTATGGCTAATAGTGAACTTTTTGAATTAACTATGTCTTTAGATGATACTTCAGAAAACTACGTAACAGAAGGAGTTGTAATGACTCAAAAAGTAGGAGATGAATATGTTTTAACAGCAGGATGGGCTCCTGAATTCAAAGCAACTATTACTGAAGATGGTGTCTACACATATAGATATAGTGCTTCTTTAGATGAAGAAGGTAATACTATTTTTGAATTTACTGTCTTAAAATGGGATGAAGTAATTGGTACAACTGGACAAATTAATATGGGAAAAACTGCTGCTGACAATATCAGGTCTATTTGGTTCTGCAACGTTCAAGTTGCAAATGGTATAAATGTTTATACAACTCTACCAGAAAAACCATCTGAAGAAATTCCTGTAGAACCAGTAGAACCAACTGAACCTAGTGAAGAAGTTACAACACCTGATAGTGAAAGTACTATAGAAGAACAAAATCCAGAAACTTCTGATAGTATTATTTTAACTGTTGGTATGTTAGTAACATCACTAACACTAGTAGGTTTTGGTATAAAAGCATTAAAAAAAAGAGCTTAGGGTAAGTAAGCTCAAGCAACCATTAGGCGATTAGATTAAATTCTAATTGCCTTTTTTCTTCATATCAACTCGTAGAGGTAAATCAGTATCTTTAGATTTTAAGAAAAACTTATATGGTTCGACATCTAATATTTTAGATAACTCTTCAATAACATCAAAGCTAGTAGAATGCTGTCCTCGTTCCATCCTACTAACATAATTAGTAGAAACATCTAAAAGTTCAGCAAGTTTTGCCTGTGTATATTTTTTCTTAAATCTATAATATCTAACATTTTTACCAAAAGTTTTCTTAAGTTCTATCAATATCATCACCTACATCTACACTTAATATGATACTTTTTTTCTTTTTTATACTAAACAACCTTTTAGGTTTACAAAAAATACATTGAATAAAAAAATGCTTATTTAATCATTACTAATTTAGGAGATGATTAAATGGCAACTAACAAAGTAATAATCAGTGGAGTTAAAACCTCAGAATTAAAAGTATTAACAACTGAAGAGATGACAGAACTATTTAAAAAGATGCAAAGTGGAGATCCTTTCGCTAGAAATGAACTCGTTAATGGTAATTTAAAACTAGTACTAAGTATCTTAAGAAAAGTAAACACAAGAAATGAAAACTTAGATGACTTATTTCAAGTAGGTTGTATTGGTCTAGTTAAAGCGATAGATAACTTTGACTTATCCCATGAAGTTAAATTCTCAACTTATGCTGTACCTATGATTTTAGGAGAAATAAAAAGATACTTAAGAGATAATAGTAGTATTAGAGTAAGTCGTTCTACAAGAGATCTAGCTTATAAAGCTTTAAAATTAAAAGAAGAATACTTTATGGAAAAAGGAGAAGAAATATCTATGGAAGACCTAGCTACCGCCTTAGATGTTACTACTTATGACCTTGTCTTTGCTCTAGAATCCCTTAAAGATCCAGTATCCATGTTTGAACCAATTTATAATGATGGAGGAGATACTATTTATGTATATGACCAAATAGAAGACAAAAGAAGAACTGGTTCAGTTGTAGAAGAAAAACTTGCTACAAGTGATGCTATAAATTATTTAAGTGATAGAGAACAACAAATATTAAATGAGCGTTATATTATCGGTAAAACCCAAATGGAAATTGCCAAAGATATGGATATAAGTCAAGCTCAAGTATCAAGACTAGAAAAAAATGCTATAAAGCAGTTAAAGAAAACTTTGAGATAAGCATAATTAATAAAAAAATACATAATTTTAAGTAGTAAGGCAGTGATAATATGAGACTTTCTGATTTACAAAGTAAAGATATAGTTAATGTTATAGATGGTAGAAATATAGGTAATATTATAGATGTTAAAGTAGATGAGAGAAATGGCGCTATCATTAGCTTAATAGTAGAACCAAAGGGCAAGTTTATTTCTTTTGGTAAAGGAGAAGACACAGAGATTAGATGGCAAAGTATTGAGAGAATTGGTGAAGATGTAATACTAGTAAGACTAGGTAATTAACTATGAATAAAAAGAAAGTATATATCTTTTTTAGTCTCTTAATATTATCTTTCTTTACTGCTTTATATCTTACATCACTTGCAGGTAAAGGATTAGAAAAAGTTATTATTAACTATGCCACTGTAGAAACAGAAAGAATCGCAAATGTTATTTTAAATGATGTTACCTTTATAGATGAAGATTTTTTAAATGAAGATATCTTTGAAATAAGTAGAGATAATGAAGGAAATATTGAACTGATTAATTTTGATACTAAAACAACTAATAGACTTTTAAAAGAAATAAATGATAAAGCCATGAAAAGACTAAGTTCTATAGAAAAAGGAGATACAACTGATTTAGAATTATCAGATTCTCTAAAAGGAACAAGACTAACCTTTCTAGATGATGGAGTAGTATGTGATATCCCTATAGGTTCTTTATTCCATAATGGCTTAATTGTTAATTTAACTACAAGCATCCCTATAAGATTTTCATTCATTGGTACAGTATCAAGCAATATTGTAACTGATGTAAAAGAATATGGTTTTAATAATGCTCTAATCGAAGTGGGTATAGAAATAACTATCAAAGAAAAAATAACCATGCCTCACTCAACAAAAAGTGTCCCTATTACTACCAAAGTAAATCTTACTACTCAAATCATTCAAGGAAACATTCCAGACTATTATAATGGTTCTTTTGAAGCATCTTCACAAGTTTTTGAAACTAAACTCAAATAATATGTTACAATAGTAATAGGTGGTAGGAATGTATACTTTACTAGATAATAATTATAAAATAACTAAAGGAAAAGAAAATTTTGCTTATGAAGAGGTAAAAAGTCTTTTTACAGATTACTTTCAAGACTATGATTACGTTTTAGGAGATTATTCTTATGGAAAAATAAGACTTAAAGGATTTTATGATAGTAGTAATAAGAAAGCAAAAAAGATAAATGATATTAAATATTTAGAGAGCTATATCAAAGATTATTGTTCTCCTGGAGCGAAGACTTTTCTATTAAAAAAAGAAAAAAATCCTAAAAACAGTAAAAATATGTAAAAAAGGGGCTTTTTATTTCTTTTTTTTTATGCTAAAATGTTTTATAGGATAGTAAAGGGAGGAAAAGCAAAGATGAATGAAAAGAAGAAAATGACTTTATCAATCATAGGTGAAGATGGTTCTATTGACGAAGTAGAAGTTGTTATTGCCTTTGAATTTAAAGATACAAAAAAAGAATATGTTGTATATACAAAAAATGAAAAAGATGAAAATGGTAATGTAACAGTTTATGTTTCAAGAGTTGATAGAAGTGGAGATACTCCAAGACTATATGGCATTGATGATGAAGATGAATGGAATAGAGTAAAGGACGTATTAAGAAAATTATCAAAAAAAGACTAATAGATAGTAATAATTAGTTGGAGGCGAATGACATGAGTGAAAAACTAGATAATGAAGAATTTAGAGTTGTGGGACTAGATAATTTAGAAGTCATAAAAGGTGATGCTAATAAATTAAAACTTTTAATTACTTCTTATGCTACTATAATGGAAGTTCAAGATGCATATATTCAAAAGGACTTAGATGAAAAGAAAAATAAACAACAAGAATTAGAAGAAAAAGTAGCTAGTGGTAACTTAGAAAAGAATAAACTAAAAGTTGCAAAGAAAGATTTATCTCTTCTTAAGCAAGAAGTTAGAAGCCTAGAGGATGCTTATAGAGAATTCTCAGAAGCTCGTCAAAGATTTTTAGCTTTAGCCAAAAAAGCTCTAAAGTTACCTAAAGAAAATTTTGAACAGTTAGCACAAGATGGTTGGATAAAAATAGAAGATGAGAATAAAAAGCAAGAAGTTATAGATTTACAAACATTAGCAGAGGCTCAAGAAGATGTCCAAAGTGCTTTAATAGACGAAAAAGATAATGATATTTTTTCTAGCGTAGATAGTAACCTTATTAAAGAAGAAGTAGAGAAAATGATGAATAGAGATATAACTAGTTCAAAAAATTACGGTGACACAGTCGCTAGAAATATAGATGCAGATAACTTTGATGAAACTGTTAGTGAAATTGCAGAAGATATTAAAAATGAAGTTGATGAGAGAAAAGCTAATGAGGTTACACCTGACCTTATGAAAGACTTATTTACTAAACAAGAAGAAATTAAACAAGAAAAACCAACTAGTGAGCCTGAACAAGATGAAAAATCTGATACACCAGATAGCCCAACAATTGATTTCAATATTCCATCTATAGCAGGTGAAACAGGTGAGTGGACTCCAGTACAACCACCTGCCACTAATGAGAATAAATCATTTGAAGGCTTTGATGGTGATACATCTATAGAAAACTTTATTAAAGACTTAGAAGATAGAAATGAAAGGCTTAAATCTCATGGTGAAGAATTGAATAGTAAAATATCTAATGTAAAAGAAGAACAAACAAAAGCTGCTGAAAAACAAGAACAAGCTAAAAAAGAACGTGAAGCAGCTAAGAAAAGAGCAGAAGATACTAAAAGACAAATAGAGTTATTAAATACATATAGGCCAAAAATGGATGAGTTAAGAAAAGCTAATGAAGAACAAGAAAAACTTAATAGTGCTAAAGAAGCAGAACTTCAAAAAGAAAATGAAACTCTAGCAACTATTAACTCAGAAACAACTGCTATCGAAACAGAAACAGCTGCTTATGATGAAGAAGCTAGTCAATCTTTAGAAGAATTGAGAAGATTAAGAGCAGAATTTGCTGGAACTGGATATGATAGTGGTGATACTCAAATGACTTCAGGAGGACGTAAAATGTAATACGTTCTTTTTTTTTCTTTTTTTCATATACTTTACTGAGGTTTTAGATATGAAGAATACTCTTTTTTATTA
>CAMLTY010000044.1 GCA_946486465.1 uncultured Mycoplasmatota bacterium | reverse complement strand
AAAATAACATCGCTTTGGGAAGATACCCCGTAGCTTGCTGCGGGGAGTATTCATTTATAATGGGATTAATTTCTATGTTTAACTAATAAATTTATTTTCTATAACTTATCAATAGATATAATAGTGTATATAGGTATGAAAATATTTTAGTCAATATATTAGTTAACATAATATATACTATTGGAGTTTATAAAACTTTTGTTAGTTAGTTAACATAACATATACTATCGGAGTTTATATATCTTTCAGTAAATAGTTAACATAATTTTTACCCGAAAAACACTTCGGGTTTTTTCTTTTCTATAAATATTTATAGAATTGAGGTGTTTCTATGAAAACTATGGAATCTTATAACGATATGAAAAGGTTAGAACAGATAGAAGATGATATTTTTAAAATTAGAAATCTCTCTGATTATCTAAAAAAGTATAAGAATATATATAAGGAAATGTTGCTTATGTATAGAGAAGATAAAGAATTTTATCAAAATACTTATACTAACTCTAACTATAATGATTCTGATTTAGAATATGCAATTAAATTATGTAATTTGTATTTAAGTAAATTTAAAAATAAATAAGAAAGAGGTGTTATTTATGGATAGTAAATATCCTATTATTACTCAAAAAATTAAACTTATTTCAATTCAAAAGTTGGATTTTGCAACTAAAGATGGAGATAAAATTCAAGGAGTTAAAATTTATTATTTAACTGCTCCTGATGATAATATGAAAGATAATTATATTGGTGGTGTAGTTCAAAATTCTTTTATATCTGGAGTAGATTCTTTAAAGATTTTTGATTCTAATAAAAATACAACACTTCCTAAAAATGCTACCTTAAGTTTAGAACTATATTCTACTTCTAAACCTCCGCGTGCTGTTGGTGTTAAAATAGACTAGCATTTAAAGGGGGTGTTGGTTGTGATAATTGAAGATATTGATAAGAAAAGATTATCTTATCATGATAGATATTTAAAAGATTATAGTCAGGAAGATTTAAGACAATTAGCTTTTGATTTTACTTCTACTTATAATGATTATAATCCTCCAATATCTAAAGAGTGTCGTTCTGTTTATAAAAAACAAGATGGTACTTTAGTTGTTAGAGTTACTAAACATCGACCTATTCAAGATTCTGAACATTGGTGTACTTCAGGTTATGTTAATGGTTATGGTCATGAAATGGTTGATTATTATGAGCAATATAAATTTAAATTTTAATTATTAAGCATTTGAGGTGTTAGCTTTAATAATATAGGTTGAGCATTTGAGGTGTTAGCTTAATCACAAAAAACTTAAGAAAGGAGTGATTACTATACTTCAAATTGCTGATGATGTTTCAACTACAATGAGTTTATCTACTTATTTAGATACTTTAGGTACTATTGTCAGTGCGGTAACTGGTTGGGCTGTTAAATTTTTAGAAGTTATGACTTCTAATCCGATTCTTTTAGTCCCATTTGGAGTAATTGCTGTTTTCACTGCTATAAAAGTTTTGAAAAAAATTTTTTAGTGAAAGGAGTTTAATATATGCCACAAATTGCTGCTGTTATGGATTTAACTACATATTTAACTACTTTAGGGCAAATTATTACTGCGGTAACTGGTTGGGCTGTAGACTTTTTAGAAGTTTTAACTACTAATCCAATTCTTCTAGTTCCATTTGGTGTTATTGCCGTATTTACTGCTATTAAAGTACTTAAAAAGATATTTTAATTTAAGAGGGTAGGTAACTTATCTACTCTCTTTTTTAAAAAAAAAGAAAGGGATGATATTTATTTATAAAGTAGAGTTAATTGTAGCTGATAATTGTTTATTGCTTAAATTATTAGAAAAAATAAACTTTGTTGAAGTTTTGAAGAAAGAGAGGTTAGAATTATATGATTAATTTTTTAGTTATTGCTTTTTCTATCGCTTTGGCTATTTATCTGCTTAAGAAAAACAATATCATAGGTAATAAAGATGATAAAAAAGAAAAGTAATTTTATAATACTATTTGGTTTATTATTTTCAATATTTTTATTTCCAAAAGATGTTTTTGCTGATACTTCTGGTAATTATTCTTGTTTAACTCCTGATGATGGTAATGATAATTCTATTTGTTTACCTCCAGAACCTAGTAAAGAGATTTTAAATTCTGCTGAAAAAGAAGGTATTAATTTCCTTTACATTACTATTAATAATACTAGGTATAAAGCTTATTTCTTTACAGGTACTATTAGTGGTGTAGGTTTTAATGACCCGGATTTTTCTTCTTTATCTATGTCTTTAACTGTTCCTGGTTTTCATGGTTCTTTTAATAATAAAGGTTATTATAATATGGTCTTCTCTGATAAAGATTATGGTTCTAGTGGTTTTTTTACTTATGATGATATAGCTAAACAATTGCCTTATTATCAATTATATTATTCTGGTGGCATTTATAAGTATACTTTAATCTTTACTTATACTGATGATGTTCTTGTTACATTTGATGATAGAGATAATTCTTCACCTTTTAAAGTTGCTGTTCCTGTCGGTGATTCTTCTTCTGGTGATTTATTAGCTATGCCTTTTGTTTCTTTATATATTGATGAAGAAAATGATGTTATATTATTTGGTTTAGCTTCTCATAAGTATATTGATGGTTCATCTGTTTGGCCTACTTATTATTATACTGGTAGTTTTCAGCCTAATATTGGTGGCGGTTTAGGCGGTTCTACTTATAAAGTTAATGATAAATATTATGTTTCTGTTGCTTTACCTCGTTGGGCTTTTGCTGATACTCCTCATCCTACTTTAGAATATCCTGTTATTTATACTAAAGACAATTTCCAAAATATTTTGGATAATGATTTTCAGTTTACTTCTAATTCTAATTTAGTTGATTCTGATGGTAATTCTGTAGATTATAATTATAAACAAGATATTTCTAATAATAGTTCTTCTAATCCAGTTTCTGAATTTGAAGTTCCTACAACTTTAGGTGAAGTTTTGGCTATGATTCCTAATCTGTTATCAGAAATGGTTTCTGCGTTTGCTGTTGTTGGTGCTATTTTTACTACTGCTATGGCTGGTTTTCCACCAATAATTACGGTTGGGCTTTATTCAGTTTTCATTCTCGGTATTATTATATTGATTATTAAAACTTTAAAATAGAAAGGTTGTGAGTAATTTGTATGATGTTTTAGTTGATTTCTTGGGGATTTTTCCTCAAGAAATCGGGTTTATAGTTCCTATAGCTTTTATGCTTATATGTATTTTAACAATATATGGTTTTTTAGTTGCTCCTTGGGTAGAAAATAAATGAAGAATTATTTAATTTTATTTGGTTTATTATTTTCTATATTTATAATTCCTAGTGATGTTTTAGCTGCTGGAGAAGATTTATATATTCCTTATTATAATAAAGTTGAAGATTTTGATGTTTTATCTGGTGAAGGTGAGACTTTAAAGAATATTCTTTATGAAAACTCTTCTGTAGAAAAAGTAGAGGGTGATAAATGTATATTGATTTATAAAGAACAATATAGTTCTCTTTATCATTTAATTTGTTCTCCTACTTTAAATTATTTAACTTTAACTTATAATTCTACTAATAATAATTTTTTCTTTTCTATATCTGATTCTAATACTAGATATTATAGATTTAATTCTGAGTATTTTTTAACATTTTCATCTTCTGGTTATTCTTTATCTTTTTCTAATAATTCATTTGAGAATTTATTTTTATATTCTGATGTTAATTTTAGATTTAATACTAATGCTATTGATAATATATTTTTTTATGATATAAATGATTCTTCTAAAATTTATGGTCAATTTAATACTACAGATTTATATACTTATAAAGATTTTTATTTAACTGAACCTAATAAAGAAGTTGTAGTTTTTCAAGATAATGATATACATAATATTTCTAAATTGATTTTAGGTAATAATATTCCAGAAGAGTATTCTTTTGTATATACAATATCAGATTATCTTATTGTTTTAATTTTTGTTGGTATTATTATTAGTCCAATTGCTATTATTATTAAAGTTTTGAGGTGGTAGAATTGTTAGATGTAATAAAGTTTTATTTTGATTTAATTGGTAAATTAATGTCTGATATATGGGGAAGTTTTCAGATAACTGAAAATGTTAATTTTCTTCAATTCTTTATTGCTATAATTATTATTATTTCTTTTATTGCTGTTCTTAGATTCGGCTTTGGTTCTAATGGTATAAGTGAATTTAAACAATATTCTAGGAATAAGGAGTTAAGAGAGGCAAAACATAGGTATAAAGGTAAACATGAAGAGTAGGGGAGGTATATATGTATTTATTTTTTACAATAGAGCAAATAGCTGAAATGGCTATCTTTCAACAGTTTAATGTTCTTCAAATGGGAACATTTCAACAGATGGCTTTATTAGTTATAGTAAATGGTTTTTATTTAGCTTTACTTTCTTTTGTAATAACAATATTTTATAAGTCGTTTTTATGGCTTAAAAATTTATTATTTTAATAATTATGGAGGTGTTTAATTATGTTAAAAGTTTTATCTTTTTTGAATATTTTGCTATTAGTTTTTTTAGAGTTAAGAATTGCTTATAAATCTTATAAATTTTATGATATGGATTCTTTTTATTTATTATTATTTGGTGCTTTAGTTAATTTATCTATGGGGGTTTTAATATGGGTATTATAAAAGATAAAAAAGAACAAAATAGAAAAATGATTATTTTAAAGAATATTTGTCTTAAGTATGTTTGGGATTTACCTTATTTATTAAGAATTGATTTATCTAATTTCATTAATGCTTTAGATAAGCAAATATCTGATAATAGAGTATTTATAAGAGATTATATTGAAAAGAAAGAACAAGAAGATAAACAATTAAGTATTTATGATTATAAAGATTAGAGGTGTTATATGTCAGTTATTTCAATAAATGGTTTACCTGGAAAAGGTAAGACTTTAACTAGTGTTCATTTAGCTATTAAGCATTTTAAAAATCAAAATAAATTTTTTCCTAAGTTAATTAGAAAGTTACAACGTAAAGAAGTTATTTACAATTCAGTTTATTCAAATTTTCCTATATGTTTAGATAAAAGAAAAAAGATATATTCTAATAGAGTTAGTGTTTATGATTTAATGAATCAAAATTCTTTTTTACCTGATTCTTTAATTATTATTGATGAAATACAATTATTTTATGATTCTGATGAATATAAGACTTTTCCTAGAATAATTGCTAATTTTAATCAAGCTCATAGACATTTTGGTATTAAAGATATTATTTATATTTCTCAGCATCCTAGTAGAGTAGTTAAGAAGTTAAGAAATGTTGTTAGTGAGTACTATCGAATTAAGACTGTTTTTAGGGTTCCTATTATAAATATTGGTTTCATATCTGCTAGAGTAACATATGAGTTTGAAGATTATGAGTTATCTTTTACTAAAGATAGTGAATTAAGAAAGATGAAAGATATTAAGTCTAAGATATTTTTTGTTAATTTTAGAAAAGCTTTTAAATCTTATGATACTTGTTATTTACGACCTTTAAATGCTGATAAGCCACTTTTAAATCATGGTAATTATAAATCTATTGATTTAGAAGATAATGATATTAATGTACTAAGTGAGAAGCTTTTCTAAGCCCCGCGAAGCGGGCTAGAAAAGATTACCCCTCTATAACATAGGGTAATCTTCCCATTTCGTGGGAATTTTTGAAAATTTGGAGGTTTTTATGGAATTTAGTGAGATAGATAAATTTTGTGATTTTAGTATAGATAAGTTAACTGTGTTAGGCACTCTTAAGTGTAAGGAGTACTATTTCAATTTAATTGATTTCGCTTATACTTATCCTATACCTTTTTTTGAGAAAGTAATTGATACCCAGTTTTTTACTAAGTCCTGGAGAATTACTGATTTCGGTTTTTTACAGATTGATATTACAACTTTAAAATTTAGATTAGAGTTTAATCCTAATAAAATTACTAGCCAATTACAGAAGAAGTTATTAAATACTTTGTTATCTTATATAAAAGACGTTCATTTTAGTAGAATTGATTTGGCTATAGATTTATATAATTATAATTTATATGATTATAATATAGTTGATTTAAATTCTAGAAAGAAAGCATATTACTATGATAGAACTGGTAAATTAGAGACATGTTATTTTGGTTCTATGAGTTCTAATAAATTTATACGTATATATAACAAAGGAGTAGAACAAAAAGTAAAAGATAAGAATTTTAATGTAGACGTTGACTGGTGGAGAGTAGAGTTACAATTAAGAGATACTTATATAGATACATACTTAACAGGTTTTAAAGATTTTCTTGATGGAATTTTAATTTTTAAATATTACTCTGTAGAAAATCTTTCATTTACAGATAAAGCATGCCTAGATTACATACTTAAAGATATATCTCGATTAGGTTTATTATCTAAAAATGCTAGAACTAGATATAAACGTATCATTAATGATTTAAAGTTGGAATCTTTAGGATTTATTAATGATTTAATGCAACATTCTTATGTTTATACTATTTCTTATTTAAAGACACTAGCTCCTACTTTATATTCTGATGATGATTATATATAGAAGTAGGTATTATGTTATTGTCTAAAAGGAAATTGGAGTAACGGAACGTTTACTCTTTTCTTTTTACCCTTTTTGTAAACGTGAGTATACGCCGAGAAAACTTTTGACAATAAATCTGATTATAAGCTTTTGTAGGGCTAGGAATAACTCGTTTTTCCTAGCCTCGCCGGTAATGAGGCGGTAAATGTGTAAACAATATGTAAAGTAATATTTAAGTAGGGGAGTAGTGTTATATTTTCTGATATAATTAAATTGTAGAGAGGTGTATACATATGAGTAATTCTGAAATTCTTTTTACTTCTTTATTTGGCTGGTTTTTAATGTTAGGTTTACCTTTAATTTTAGCATTAATTATTATTAGGTTTTTACGAAAAAGAGATATTAAAAGACAAGCTAGATTTGAAATAGAAGTTGAGAAAGAAAAAGAAAGATTATTAAATGAGGAAGATAATGATTAATTTTCCTTGTTTTTTTATTATATGTATGCTATATTATAACCAGAAAAGAAAAAACTTTTTCGGGCTATATTAGTTAACATAATATATATTATAGGAAGTTAAATATTTTAATCATTTATACTAATAGTTGTTAATCTTTTAAATCTTACTAATTTATGTTAATTGTTTTAATAATTAATCATCTATCTATGAAATTAGAATATTTTTAATTTAACCTCTATTAATTATTTAATCATATTACTTTGTTTGAGATTAAGATATCTATACACTAATTAATTATAATACTTTGCTAATTTATCTGCTTATTATATTAAATATTATAGTATATATAAAAAGAATACTTTAATATTAAGTACTACTCTATTTTATAAAAATCAAAGTAAAAGTAGGGGAAGTGAATTTTAAAAATAGGGGAATAAACTACTTATTTTTGGGAAATATAAATAGTGAAGGAGAGATAGAAGATGAAAAAACAAAATATTAAATGTGATGTCGATAGTTGCAAATATAATAGTAATAAGAAAGAATGCAACTTAGATGAAATACAAGTTAGTAGCAACTGTGATTGTCCAAAAGATGAGGTTTGTGATCAAGAACAAACTGTATGTGCTAGCTTTGAAAAGCAAGAAGAAGACTAGTAGAGTAATATCTACTAGTCTTTTTACTATATTATAACACTACTCTTCCCTACTCTAGTTCGTCTAATATACTAGTTCCTATTTCAGGAGGTGTTATTTCAAAATTATCAGCTATTGTCGCTCCAATCACTGCTAAAGTATCTTGTATTTCTAATCTTTTAGGATTTTTAAAATTTCTACAATAAAATATCAAAGGTACATTTTCTCTAGTATGATCATTTCCTTTAAAAGTTGGATCATTGCCATGGTCTGCTGTTATAATAAATAAATCATCTACTTCTAGTTTATTTAAAATCATAGGTATTTCTACATCTAATTCCTCTATTGCTTTAGCATAACCATCTACATCTCTTAAATGACCATATAAGCTATCAAAATCACATAAATTAACCATACATAATCCAGTAAATTTTTTATCCATGACATTAGTTAATTTATTAATAGCATCAATATTAGAATTAGCCTTTAATGTCTTATTTATACTAGTTTTACTAAATATATCATTCATTTTACCTATAGCGATAACATTATAGTTATTAGCATTTAAATCATCTAGAATTGTCTTAGATGGAGGTGCTACTGGATAATCTTTTCTACCAGCATTATTTAATTTATATTTACCATTACTATCTGTAAAAGGTCTTGCAATTACTCTACCTACTAAAAAGTCATCTTTTAAAGTTAGTTCTCGTACCTTTTCGCAATAACTATATAAAGTTTCAGGACTAATAACATCTTCATGAGCAGCGATTTGTAAGTCTGAATCTGCTGATGTATAAACTATTAAAGAACCATAATCTACTTGTCTTTCTCCTAGTTCATTAATAATACTATTGTCGTTACTACATTTATTACCTATAACTCTTCTACCTGTAACTGTTTCAATCTCATCTATTAACTCAATAGGGAAGCCATTTTCATTAAAGGTTTTAAATGGGATATTAGAAGTAATTCCCATCATTTCATAATGACCCGCTAAAGTATCTTTACCAGCATTATTAGGTCTTGCAATTGTATAATATGCATCAACCTCAGTATTTTCATCCATATTTAAAGTATTAAGAAAACCTATTTTAGCAAGGTTAGGGACAAATAAATCATAATTTTCTTTGATATGTCCTAATGTATTAGCACCACCGTCTCCATAACTTGCTGCATCACTCGCTTCCCCTACTCCTAAGGAATCTAAAACCATTAAAAATATACGTTTAAATCTCATAATCAATTCTCCTTCTTTGCTCTTGGATGATTATCTAAGTAATCATTCCTAACTTTCTCATTAGTAATATGTGTATATATACGGGTAGTAGCAATATCAGAGTGTCCTAAGAGCATTTGAATACTTCTAAGGTCTGCTCCTCCATTTAATAAATGTGTTGCAAAAGAATGTCTCAAACTATGAGGAGATATATCAGGATCAAGTCCTTTTTCTTTTAAAATCTCTTTTAAATTCTTAAAAAAACCTTGTCTTGAAATACCTGTTCCTCTAGAATTTAAAAATAAAGCATCAGACTGTTTCTTTTTTAATAGTAGATGTCTTTTATTTAAATATTCCTTTAAATAGTACTTACAAACATCATTAATAGGAACAATTCTCTCTTTACTACCTTTACCTTTAATTCTAATAATATCGTTATTAAAATCTATATCATAAACTGTTATACTAATAAGTTCAGATACTCTTAGCCCTGAACCATACATTAATTCTAACATAGCTTTATTCCTATAGTCAAATGGGGTGTTTAGTTCTATATCTAAGAGCTTATCTACTTCTTCTATAGTTAAACTATGAGGAAGTGTTTTTGTAGTCTTAGGTCTATCTATAAATTCACTAGGATTGTTAGTCTCATTTTCGGACTTTTCTAAATAGTTATGAAAGTTCTTAATAGTAGTAAGTTTATGAGCAACAGTTTTACTATTTTCATTACGTTCATAACAGTATTTTAAATATTTAGTAATTATATCTTTTGAAATTTGTTTAGTATTATCTATCTTTTCTTTTTCTAAAAAACTAATATAGTCTTTCATCTCATAGCCATAACTTTTAAT
>CAMLTY010000043.1 GCA_946486465.1 uncultured Mycoplasmatota bacterium | reverse complement strand
AAGAAGAGATAAGTAATGAATTATCTAATGTTACTATTCCTGAACCTATTAAGAGGGATGTTATTAAAGAAGAACCTAAACGTTATAATAATAGTGGAACTCCTAGAAGAAGAAAAAGTACTGATGAAGGATGTATTCTAGGTAAGACTATAGATAGTGATTCTATTAAGATGAGTTTATTACTAGGAGAAGATAATGATGTAACAGTAGAAGGATATATCTTTGGTACTGATTATTTTGAGTCTAGTAAGACTAATTTTAAGATTATTACTTTAAAAATAACAGATGAAACAGATAGTATCGCTTGTAAAGTATTTTGTAATGAGGATGAAGAGTATGCTAGACTTTGTAAAGCTTTAAAAGTAGGTACATGGCTTAAGATTAGAGGATATACGAAAATAGATAATTTTTCTAAAGATGAGTTAGTACTTAATGCTAGAGATATTATGCCAGTAGAGCATGAGGAAGAAGAAATTACTGATGAAGAGACAGAAAAAAGAGTAGAACTACATGCCCATACGATGATGAGTCAGATGGATGGAGTAGCAGATGAAGTAAAACTAGTAAAACAAGCGATGAAGTGGGGACATAAAGCAATTGCAATTACAGACCATAATGGTGTTCAAGCTTTTCCTCATGTTTATAACTTAGTAAGAGATTATAATAAAGGTAAAGAGGAAAAAGATAAGTTTAAGGCTCTTTATGGAACAGAACTTGTAATGGTAGATGATAGTGTTGATGTTGTTATTAGACCTAATGATGGGAAACTATTAGACCAAACTTATGTAGTTTTTGACTTTGAAACAACTGGTTTTAATGCTGGTGGTGCCGACTCTATTATTGAAATCGGTGCTGTTAAGATGAAAGGTGGAGAAATATTAGAACGTTATGATGAATTAATTAATCCCGGACGTCCTCTACCTGCTAAGATAACAGAGATAACTAATATAACAGATTTGATGCTAGAAGATAAAGATAATGAAGAAAATGCTGTTAAAAGGTTTATTGATTGGTTTGGAGACTTACCTATGGTTGCCCATAATGCTAAGTTCGATGTTTCTTTCTTAGAAATGGCTTATAAAAAATATAATTTAGGTGAGTTTAAGAACCCTGTTATCGATACCCTTGAATTATCAAGAACTCTAGACAACAACTATGCTCGTCATAGTCTATCTGCCTTAGTTAAAAGATATAACGTTCCATGGGATGAAGAAAGTCACCATAGAGGAGATTATGATGCTGAAGGTACAGCTTTAGTCCTATATAAAATGCTAGAAAAACTAGATAGTCGTAATATAGAGACGATGGAACAGTTATCTAATATCGTAGACTCTAAAGAAATGTATAAATATGGTAATACTAATCATATCAATATTATCGCTTTAAATAAGAAAGGTCTAAAGAACCTATTTAAAATAGTCTCTTTTGCCAACACAACTTATCTATATAAAACACCAAGAATTCCTAGAAGTATTATTAATGAATATCGTGAAGGCTTACTTATTGGTAGTGGTTGTTATGAAAGTGAAGTCTTTAAACAAGCGACTAGTAAGAGTGAAGAAGAATTATCTAATATTATTAGATTCTATGACTATGTAGAAGTACAACCTCCTGAGTGTTATTCTCATTTAGTAGAAACAGGTGACTTTGCTAATGAGGGTGAAGTAATTAGTAATATTAAGAAAATCATTAATACTACAATAGAAGCAGGTAAGTTAATAGTGGCAACAGGAGATGTTCATCACATAACTCGTGAAGATAAAATCTATAGAGAGATTATCGTAAATCAAAAAGTACCAGGTGGCGGACGTCATCCTCTTGCAAGAGGTGGTATTAAAAATATTCCATCTAATCATTTTAGAACAACAACAGAAATGTTAGAAGACTTCTCATTTCTAGATGATAAGACAAGAAAACTAATAGTTATAGATAATCCTAATAAAATTGCCGATATGGCGGAAATTATAGAAGTTATCATCGAAACAGGAGGAATACCTTTCTCTCCTAAGATTGACAAAAGTGTAGAAACGGTTACTGACTTAGTCTTTACAAAAGCGAGTGATATGTATGGTGACCCTCTACCTTATAATATAGAAGAGAGAATTAGTAAAGAGTTATATGGTGATGGAGTCTATGAAGCACTTGATGCTAAATTGAAAAGAGAAGAACCTAATCTAAGTGGAGATGACTTTACTAAAAAGTTGTATGCTAACTTACATAGTACACTTTTAAAAGGTTTTGATGAAGTAAAGAGAGTAATTAAAGAAAATCTTAAAATAACTACCCCTGATATAACAGATGAAGATTTAGAAAAAGCACTTAAGAAAAACTTAGGTGGTGTCATCGGTGGAGGCTTCGATGTTATCTACCTAATCGCTCAAAAATTAGTTAAACATTCAAACGATGATGGCTATATCGTTGGTTCCCGTGGTTCAGTTGGTTCATCCTTTGTGGCAACAATGATGGGAATAACCGAAGTTAATCCTCTTCCTGCTCATTATCTATGTCGTAATAAAGACTGTAAATACTCAGAGTTTATCAATGATGATGGCGAGCCTTACGGTAAAGATTATCCTTCAGGATATGACCTACCCGATAAAGTATGTCCTAAATGTGGACAACCTATGGGTAAAGAAGGACAAGACATGCCATTTGCAACCTTCTTAGGTTTTAATGCCGATAAAGTTCCTGATATCGACCTTAACTTCTCAGGAGAATATCAATGGAAAGCTCATGAATATACCAAAGTCCTATTCGGAGTTGATAATGTTTATCGTGCCGGAACCATTGGTACTGTCGCTGAAAAAACTGCCTATGGTTATGTTAGAGGCTACTTTGAAGAACATGGAATTGTTGGTAAAAGAAGTACCGAAATTGAAAGACTTGCTAAAGGTTGTACAGGAGTTAAAAGAACAACCGGACAACACCCTGGAGGTATCGTTGTTATACCAGGTTATATGGATGTCTTTGATTTTACACCATTCCAGTATCCTGCCGATGATAATACATCACTTTGGAGAACAACTCACTTCGATTACCATGCCATTGACCAAGACGTCTTAAAACTTGATATCCTAGGTCACGATGACCCTACAGTATTAAGAATGTTACAAGATTTATCAGGAATTGATATTACAACACTACCAATGGATGATAAAAATATCTTTTCAATTCTAACAAGTCCTAAAGCTTTAGGTGTAACAGAAGATGATATACTTTGTCCAACCGGAACATTAGGACTACCCGAACTTGGTACAAGATTTGTTATAAATATGTTAGTGGAAACAAAACCATCAACATTCGCTGAACTAGTTAAAATATCGGGTCTATCACACGGTACTGATGTTTGGGCAGGCAATGCCAGTGAACTTATTAAAAACAATATTGTTCCTTTTAAAGATGTTATCGGCTGTCGTGATGATATCATGGTTAACCTAATGAACTGGGGCATGAAACCTATTAGAGCCTTTAAAATAATGGAGCATGTTAGAAAAGGTAAAGCGACAAAAGACCCTGAAACATGGAAGGGCATGGTTGAAGAAATGAAAGCAGCGAATGTACCAGAGTGGTATATAGAGTCCTGCCATAAAATAAAATACATGTTCCCAAAAGCCCATGCTTGTGCCTATGTTATGAGTGCCATTAGAATCGCTTGGTTTAAAGTCTATAAACCATTATTCTACTATGCTGCCTTCTTCTCAATTAGAGTAGATGACTATGATATAGAAACAATGATAAAAGGTTATAATGCTATTAAAACAAGATATGAAGATTTACTTGCTAAAGGCTTTGAAGCGACTAATAAGGAAACAAACATAATAGAGTCTCTTCATGTAGCTTTAGAGGCAACGGCTCGTGGTATTAAATTCGCTCCTATCTCTTTAGAGAAAAGTGATGCGACAAGGTTTGTTGTTGATACTCTCCATGAAAATACTTTAATACCACCATTTAAAACAATAGATGGACTAGGCTTGACGGTTGCTAAAACTATAGTGGAAGCACGTGAGAATGGACCATTCCTAAGTAAAGAAGATTTGCAAAAACGTGGTAAAGTTTCAAAAACTCTAACAGATAAAATGACTGAGATGGGTATTCTTAACGAATTACCTGATTCTAATCAGTTAAGCTTGTTTTAGTTGACAAAGTAACAAAGAAGTGCTATAATATGACTACATTCAATGAAGGGGGAATAAAAGAATGTATAATTATATTAAAATTAATAGTATTAATTCAGAGGTTTTACCGAGTGCAATTACTTTAACGAAAGAAACGGTAGATAAAGTACCTGTTGATGTTATTGATCCTATAGAAAAGGACAAAGTAGGAACAGTATATCAGTCTATGTTAATCAGTAATTTACCAGATAAAGACTCTGGTATTACAGTTGACGAAACAACTAAATTGTTTATGAAAGATAATATGGCTATATTAGGAGCATATGATTTTTCAAACAAAGACAATGAAGCTATTGCAGACTTTTTTGAAAAGTTACAAGAAGAATATCCTGAATATGAACTAAAATTAGTTGAAGGGCAAATTCCATTAGCTATAAGTAATGTTCATTCAGTCGGTATAAGTAGAGATATCAAAAAAGAAACGACAGTATCTACACACTTAGTTTGTGTTTCTAATTATAAAGATATTGTTTTTGAAAACTTAAAACATTCAACTTTATCTTTAGATGACAAATTATCCATACTAGGCTATTTTGGTGCAGGACCTGAAGCATATAGTTATGGACGCTTTGATAATTCAAAATTTCTAACACCAGAAGAGCGTAGTGAACTATATGATTATGAAGAAAAAGTTCTATATGGTGGTAAAGAATATTGTAAATAAATAGAAAAGGATAGGGAACTATCTTTTTTCTATCTGCGTCGAAATCAGTTAGAGCTTGACAAAGTAACAAAAAAGTGCTATAATGTGAATGCATTCGAAATGAAGGGGGAATAAAGAATGGAAAATTTAAAATTTGTAGTATTTAATACTAATAATACTTATGGTAATACTAAAGGAGGAGCAGGTAAAGCAAATCGTTTAAAAATAGCTGAAGAAGTAGGGTTTGACTTAAATCGTCTATTTATGGCTTTACAACCAAAAGAAGCTAAGGATAGAGGCTCAGTTTATGTTTTAACTCCTGAAGATTTAGCTAATTATGCAAACTTATATGATTACGATGTATATGCTGATACACCAAAAGTTACACCTGATACACCTGGAGTAGCAATTGGTTTTAATATTTACGATGGTGCTAATATAGTTGCTATGAACACAAAAACTATGGAAGCTACTTCAACTTTCTGTCCTGGTACTCATATTGATGCTGAAGTGCCAAAAGGTATAGCAGAAATTACTGGTGGTAATCCAGAAGATATAATTGTTGATGTATCACCTTTCGCTCATGAATTACCTTTATTTAATCCAAATGATAAAAACTTTACACCAGGATATGTAAATAATGGAAAAGTATGGGATGGAGCATTACGTAGAGATAAAAATACAAACATTTTATATCTTAATCAATTAAAAGCAATAAAAAAACAATTGCTTGAAAGTGGTATTAAAGAAGAGAATATTAATTGGGGTGAAGATTCTTTCTATACAACAGATGCTAATGGTAATTTCCTTTATCCATCTTTGCAAAGAACAAGAATGGTTCCAGATTTAGCTCATCCAGGACAATTCTTAATTGATTCTGAAACTGGTACATACTTACATGATGATAGTCAAAATGGTAGTTATATGCATGGTGTTGCTTTATTAGAAGAAACTAAAGAACCATATGCTAATGAAGATATTAAAGTTTATAGTTATGGTTCTTCTAGAAGAAGATAGAGTCAAAATAGACTCTTTTTTCTTTTTGTGTTATTATCATAATATGAAAGATATTTACAAAGAGGTATGCTATGGAAACACTAAAAGAAATATTAAATACAATTATGGAAGTTTATAATGAAGATTTAGATAATGATAAAAAACATCAATTATTATCAACTTTATGGACTAGATATTATAAACTAAGTGAAAAACTTAATATTAAATTAGATGAAGCTTATAATCTATATTTAATTGGAGAAAATGAAAGTTATATAATTTATCAAGAACCAGAAAGAAAAAGGATAGATAATAAAAAATTAGAAATAGCTTTAAATCACTACAATGAAATAAAAAATAATGGATTTAAAGAAGGACTAACAGAGGAAGAAATTAAGATACTATTAGACTATAGTGTTGAAAATGCTAGAAAGTCTTTTGAGAACTTAGGTATTAATGTAAAAACAAATTCTTTAAATGGTTTATGTGAACTTGGTCAAGCACTAACAATTATGCCTTTAGAAAATTTAGGAATAGAAGTTACTAAAAATAGTGCAACTGCCTGTTTTAACTATCCATTTAATCATGTATTTGGAACAGTTACTTTTCCTTATCAAGATAATGGTAGAGTAATAGATAAAACATATTTGATAGACTCTACCTATCGTCAGTTCTTTTCAACTATGCGTTGTAATGAAGGAAGATATTATACAGAAGAAGAAAATACTAATTTAAAAGTAGCTCCAGAACCAGGATATTTTATAACAGACATAGACTTTGCTAAAACCCTAATGAAAGATGGATATATTGAATTAACAAAAGACAATGCTAAAAAATATGGAGAGGCTTTTTATAAAGCTAGCATACCATTAAAAGAATTATATAAACTAGATACAAAAGATAATAAAGACTATTATTCACTTATTTTATTAGATAATGCAGATTATATTGTTAGAAAAAGTGAACTAGAAGGTTTAAACTTAGAATTTCCTAAAACGAGCAATAAAAGATTATAAAAAAGAGTTAAAATTAAAGACTCTTTTTTCTTTTTGTGATATACTTCTAATAGGAGGAAGTATGGAAAAGATTAACCTAGATAAAGTAAATTACATACAATATGGTAATGATAAAGGCAAAGATATTATTCTTTTGCATGGTTGGGGACAAAATATTGAAATGATGGAACCACTTGGTAATCCTCTATCTTGTAAATATCATATTACAATATTAGACTTTCCAGGATACGGAAAAAGTGCTGAACCTGATGAAGTTTGGACAGTATCTGATTATTCCGAACTTGTTCATGAGTTAGTGAAAAAGTTAAAGATTAAGAAACCTACATTAATAGGACACTCTTTTGGAGGTAGAGTTGCTATAGTTTATGCTTCAAAGTATGAAGTAGATAGAGTAGTATTATTTGGAGCTCCTTGTGTTAGAACTAAAAAAGGACTAACTCTAAAAGAGAAAATGTTAAAGAAAGCGAAAACATTACCAGGTATGGGTAAAATTGCAGAGATTGCCAAAAACTATATAGGCTCTGAAGATTATAAAAGTGCCACACCTAAAATGAGAGAAATCTTAGTTAAAACAGTTAATGAAGATTTATCTGATTATGCTAAAAAGATAACTGTTCCAACATTACTTATATGGGGAGAGATGGATGAAGCCACTCCACTCGAAGAAGCGAAACTCTTAGAAGAGTTACTTACTGACGGAGCATTAATTGTTCTACCTGGAACACATTATGCTTATCTTGAGAATTTAAACCAGGTAATAAATATTATAAATAATTTTATGGAGGGATAAAATGATTGAAATACTTTTAATTTTAGTTGCTGTGATAGCAATTATCATCAAATCTAAAAAAAGTTTACATATGTTACAACAAAACTTATATAATGAAAACAACCGTTATATTAAATGGGTTGTTAATAATAGTTCTAATTTCTTTTCTATAGAACTTTTAGCAGTACTTATAGTAGCAGTTGCTAATGTCTTCTTAATTAATGATGATACTATAAGTTTAGTCTTAAATATTATAGCAATTATTTTATATATAGTTTATGCTATCAAATTTAGACAAGACTTAAAGAATGAACAAGTAAAGAAACCTTTAGTAATAACTGCAAGAGTAAAAAGATTAATTGCAACTACAACAATATTACATTTAATACCAATAGTATTAATTATTATATATAGAGATAATCTATTAATTAGTCATTTCTTAATCTTTATCTTTATACTTTTTGCCTATTTAAATACTTTTATAATCCTACTAGCAAACTTTATTAATAAATATACTTTAGAAAAATATGTTTATCATCATTTCAAGAGTATGGCTGTTAAGAAGTTAAAGAGTATGCCTAACTTAAAAGTTATTGGTGTAACAGGTAGTTATGGTAAGACAAGTAGTAAGAATATTCTAGCAGACATATTAAATATTAAATATGCAACTCTTCCAACACCTCGTAACTTAAATACTCCTTATGGATTAATTATTACTATTAATAATCACTTAGATAAATTTACAGAAGTATTTATCGCTGAAATGGGTGCCTATGTTAGAGGAGAGATTAAAGATTTATGTAATTTAGTTCATCCTAAATATGGTATCTTAACCCGCATTGGAACTGCTCACTTAGAAAGTTTTGGTAGTGAAGAAAATATCCAAAAGACTAAATTTGAACTTATTGAATCATTACCTCTTGATGGAGTAGGAGTACTTAATAGAGATGATCCTAAGCAAGTAAGTTATAATCTAAAAAATAAATGTAAAATATTATGGATTGGTATCGATGAGAAAGATGTAGATGTTCATGCTAGCAATATAAGATGTTCTAGTGTTGGAACTACCTTTGATGTAACCTTTAAAGGAGATAAGAAAAAATATGAGTTTGAAACTAAACTATTAGGAAATCATAATGTTTATAATATCTTAGCAGGACTTGCTTTAGGACGTGAATTTGGTATATCAATTCCTAAACTACAACAAGCTGTTAGAAATGTTAAACAAGTAGAACATAGACTAGAACTTAAGAAGATGGGTTACTTCTATCAAATAGATGATGCTTATAACTCAAATCCAGTAGGTGCTAAGAGTGCTTTAGAAGTTTTATCTATGATGCCAGGACTAAAAGTAGTAGTAACACCAGGTATGATAGAGTTAGGTGATAAAGAAGAAGAACTTAATAAAGAGTTTGGAAAACAAATCGCTACTATTTCTAAAGCAGACTATGTAGTTCTAATTGGTGAGAAGAGAACTAAACCAATTAAAGAGGGATTAAGGGAAGCTAAATATAATATGGATAATTTAATTGTTTACAATGATGTCAAAGAAGCATATAATTTTATAAGAGGTATAAAAACAAAGAAAGAAATCTATGCCTTATTTGAAAATGATTTACCTGATACATATAATGAAAAGTAGGAGGATGAAAAAATGAAAATTAAATTAGGAGTTGTATTCGGTGGTGAATCCGTTGAACATGAAGTAAGTATTATTTCAGCAGTTCAAGCCATGAATAAAATAAATCAAGAAAAATATGATATTATCCCTATCTATATAACTAAAGATGGTGAATGGTATACTGGTAACATGTTAATGGATGTTGAAGTATACGGGGATTTAGATTTAATTAAGAAATATGCAAGTAATGTTGTATTATATAAGAAAGATGGAGCCTTTGTTCTTCAAAGTAAAGGATTATTTAAGAAAATTGTTACTGACTTAGATGTAATATTTCCAATTACCCATGGTACAAATGTAGAAGATGGTGTACTACAAGGATATTTCCAAACAGTAGGTATTCCATATGTTGGACCTAATGTTTATGCCGCAGTAGTATCACAAGATAAAGCATATATGAGAGATATCTTTAAAGCTAATGATATTCCAGTACCAAACTATACATGGTTCTATGATACAGATTATAAAAATGATCCTGATGAAGTAATTAAAAAGATAGAGAAAATCAAATATCCAGTTATTGTAAAACCTGCTACAACTGGTAGTAGTGTAGGAATAGGTGTTGCTAACAATAAAGATGAGTTAGTTAAAGCCATTGAAGAAGCTATTAACTATGATAGTAAAATAGTAGTAGAAGAAGTAATTAAAAACTTAATGGAAGTAAATATCTCTGTTTTAGGTAATTATGAAAATCAGGAGACAAGTGTTATAGAAGAAGTATTATCTAAGAGTGCTTTTCTAACATATGATGAGAAATATATTGGTAGTGGTAAAGTTAAAGGAAAACTAGGAGCTAAAATGACTCCTCTTAAAGGTTCTAAAGGAATGGCTTCAGCTGATAGAAAAATACCTGCAGACCTTACAGATAAAATGAGTAAAGAAATAGAGGAACTTGCTATTAAAGTATTTAGAGCCTTAGGAAGTAGTGGAGATGCTCGTATTGATATGTTAATCGATAGTAAAGCTAAAA
>CAMLTY010000042.1 GCA_946486465.1 uncultured Mycoplasmatota bacterium | reverse complement strand
TCTACTTCATAAAAGCCAACTACTAAAACACCTTTAGAATTAACTTCTATACCAATGGTTTCTCCACCTGGGATAATATATTTGGAATAAGCATAGATGTTTGTGGGCATAATAAAGAGTATAAGAAGAGGAAAAATTATTTGTAGCTTTAATTTTTTTAAAAAATGCATTTTAATCACTCCTTAGCTACATTACTATTATGGAGCATTTTAAGAAAAAAAGACGTGTTAAATCTTGCCAATATTAAACAAATATGATATAATATAGAGCTAATTAAGGGGGAATACTATGAAAGTATGGAAAACTGCTAAATTTTTAAAAAAAGATAAAAATATTGAGTTAATTACTAGAAGTTATATTAATTATATATATAAATATGGACCAATTAACGATATTATTAGAAAATATAATATTAATCCTAGTGATGTCTATAAACTAAATCAATATACTGCTAATAGAATTGCAGGATTACTAATATTATATCTTGCTAAAGATAAGAAAAGGCTTAATGATATAGTATTAAAGTATGATACTAGTGATCTATTAGTTAGTGATATAACACCAGAAATAGAAGGATATATAGAAAGGTAAGGGGAGTTTATGGAAATAAGAAAAGTTAAAGGAAATTATAATAAAAAGAAAAATGTTAAGAAAGTAAATTGTCTTTCTAATAGTAAAAGAGTTAATACTATAAAATTATTTAAATAAAGAAGTATGGAGGTAATTAAATGATTAAAAGTAGTAATAAGGTAGTACTTAAAAATGAAGAAGGAGAAATTTTAGAAATATCAACTAAAAATTTTAAAGTAGAAAAATATATAAATAGTACAATAGAAGGGTATAAATATATACTTGAAATAGATGGAAATGAAATAAATTTTAGTGATAGTAAAAAGAGAACAGAGTTTTTAAAAACAATTAATAATTGTTTTGTAGGAGATGTGGTTGATTCATTTAATACTTATAGTATTCCTACAATTACATTAGAATTAAATACAGAAACACTTGCTAATTTTCATGAAGGATTAGTTGCGATAAAAAAGAATAATAAGTTTGGTTTTGTTAATAGAAATGGTAATTTAATTATTCCATTTATTTATGATATCGCTATTGATTTTCATGAAGGACTAGCAAGAGTGGAAAAAAATGGTAAATGGGGATTTATTGATAAAACAGGTAAAGTAATTGTACCATTTGAATATGAGGAAGCTTATGATTTTCAAGATGGTTTAGCAAGAGTTTCAAAGAATAATAAATGGGGATATGTTAATGCTTTAGGAGAAGTTGTTGTACCATGTGAATATGATAATGTTAGTGATTTTCATGAAGGATTTGGACAAGTTGAAAGGAATAATAAATGCGGATTTGTTAATAAATATGGTGAAGTAATTGTTCCTTATGAATATCACATATGTCGTGCCTTCAATGAAGGTTTATCTACTGTTCTAAAGAATGATAAATGGGGAGCTGTCGATGAAACAGGAGAAGAAGTCATTCAATGTCAATATGATGAGCTTCTAAGCTTCCATGAAGGATTAGCAAAAGTAGAAGAAAAGGGTAAATGGGGAGTAATAAATAAAAAAGGAGAAATAGTTATTCCTATAATTTATGATTATATTAGTGATTTTAATGAAGAATTAGCTTCAGTTAAATTAGATGATAAGTGGGGAGTAATTAATAAAAAGGGAGAAGTAGTCATCCCTATTGGTTTAGGTCCTATCGATTTATTCCATGAAGGATTAGCTCGAGTTTATGATAAAACGGAAGATAGCGCAGGTTTTATTGATACTGATGGTAATTTGGTTATTCCATATATATATGATAGAACAAGTAATTTTAAAGAAGGATTAGCAAGAGTTCAAAAAAATGGAAAATGGGGCTTTATTAATAAAAGTGGAGAAGTAGTTATACCATTTGAATATGATGATACTTTTGATTTTAATGATGGTTTAGCAATTGTTTCAAAGAATGGTAAATGGGGAGTAATAAATAAAAATGGAGAAGTAATTGCTCCATGTAAATATAATGCCTTATATAATTTTAATGGAGACCTAGCCCAAGTTAAATTAAATGATAAATGGGGCTTTATTAATAAAAGTGGAGAAGTAGTTATTCCATTTGAATATGATTATATTAGCAATTTTCAAGAAGGCTTTTCTCAAGTTTTAAAAGATGGAAAAATATATTATATCGATAAGAATAATCAAAAATTAAATTTAAAAATAATTATAAATGAAGCAAGTGACATCTTTAATATTCCTAATAACAGTACTATAATAGATACTAAAATAGGTTATGCATTAGACTTTCAGGATGGTAATAGAGTTTTATTTAATTCTAATGAAGAAATAGAAGAGTTTATTATATTAATTGATAAAACAATTAATATAAATCCTAGCTATAAATCTAAAAAGTTAACAAAGAAGCAAAAAACTAATGCTTAAATTAAAAGGTGGCTATTATGTATAGTAAGAAATTAATATATGACTATATTATAGGTAATGATATAGATAATTTAGAAGAATTAGAAAGTGATAATAACTTTCTTTTTGATGCTTTAAAACTATCTCATGATATATCATATTATAGTTATTTAGATATATCTTATAGAAGAAGTTATGATGTTATTAAATATATGTTACTTAACTTTAAAGATAACTTAGATGTCTATCAGGAAGATGCTGATTACTTATTAGATAGTTTAGATGTAGAGAGTATGGAATATAAAGAGATTATAGTTTTAATAGCTACTATAGATAAAAATAAATTTAATGATTATAAAATATCAAGAGCAGGTTTTTATGTTACAGATAAAGTAGAAGTAGGTGCTATTCAAAATAGTGATAAAGAACTTGAAAAATTAATAGGCCTAGGTTTTGAAGTAGTGTTATCTAAATATGAAGATAAGCCTTTAATACTTGATTACTATGCTATATGTTTTTTATATGAAATATTTTATCAAGATAAGAATTTTGAAGAAATGGTTCATAAAAATATTAAAAATAAAGAGAAATTGATTAAAATAGGAAATACTAAGTTTTTATTAGATTATATTGCTAATTTAGATTTTTATTTAAAAGAATATTTAGAGGGTCATTTATATCTTTTAGATAATTTATCTAAGGACTTAGAATTAGTTAAGAATAATTGGGATAACTATATTAAGAGAATTAACGAACAAAGAGTAGCGATAGTTTATCAAGTAGTAGAACAATTTATGGAAGACTATCGAGGAAAGTTCTATTTTGATATATATGGTGCTTTAGATAAAATAATTCGTAAATATCATTTAGAAGAAGTGTTTGAACTTGAAGAGGATATAGAAGGATTCGATTTGAAAGAGAATGAATATTTAAAAGAGAAATTTAATTCTGATATAGATAGGTTAATAACTGAATTATTTAAAGAAGATGTAATTTTTAATGATAATAGTGACTATAATATAAATACTGGAAAAGTTGTTGCATTTAAAAAGAAATAGGTTTTTGTTTAATCTATTTCTTTTCTATATTACATAAAAGAATATTACACTAATTACGGAAGCTAGTATTGCTACTAACATTATAGCAGAGACTATTTTAACTATCTTTTGATTCATCTGTTTCACCTCATTTTTAATTATATATAAAAAGTCTATTTTTGTAAAATGAATTTAGGTAAATAATAGTTATTTTTGAATAATATTTACTAGGTGATTATAATGGATTTAAAACTTAAAAAAGTAAAGAATAAAGTAACTAACAAATTAGCAGAACAAAAGAAAATATATATCTTTTTAATAATAGTAATGACTATAGGTTTAATACTTGGTATTATATATGCTGTTGTATTAAATAAGAGTGATCATAATTTAGTAACTACAAGTCTAGATAGTTTCTTTACTAGTATAAAAAATAATGATATAGATTATAAGAGTGCTTTAATTAATAGTTTAATTGGCAATATTTCTTTTGTAACATTTATCTTTTTATTAGGTATATCTATTATAGGAATACCTTTAATTATCTTTAGTTTAGCATCATCTGCTTTTATCTTTGGTTTTTCTTTATCATCTATCATTTATACATATCATTTTAATGGTATTTTAAAGGCCATTACTTATCTTTTTCCTAATCAATTGATTACTTTATTAATAAGCTTGTTTTTAGGCTTCTATGCCCTTTATTTTGGTATTAAATTATTTAAATATTTATTTAGAGGTATAGATATTAATTTAAGAAGTTCTATGAAGAGATATATTCAAGTATATGTAACAGTTTTATTAATATTTATAGGTTGTAGTTTTATAGAAGTATTCTTATCTCCGGCTTTAATTAAATTAGTTGTTTAATTAAGAGTTAAAGTCTTATCTTTTTCTTCATTAAAATAGTAATAGGGAAGATAAACATTATAGTCTTCAACTTTTAAAACATTAGCACAATTGTATAATCTTACAAATTTATCTATATCAGTAAAAGAATCATTACCAAGACTAATAAGAGTATCAGCGACATCATTATAAATTTCATAATCATTAAGCCCTCTATATAAAGTATTTAGGAGGCTATCTATCTCTTTTTCTGCCTCAATATCATTAGCCCAAGTATTAACATTTAAATCTATTAAAGCATTTTTAATTATATTTATATTATCATTACTCATTGCTTCTAAAAATTTATCTTTACCAATAAGTTCTATAGTAGCTTTAGTAACAGCAGTGTTCTTATTGTAAGAATTATTATTATCGTTTTCTTTAGTAAAATATTCACTTTCTGTTATTTTTGCAAAGCCTTCTACATAAGCGGAAGGAATTGTTATAGTATCAAAAATAGCATGAGTAACTTCATGAGCGATTAATTCTTCAGTAGGATTAGTATAATAAGTAATATCCTCATAATCATAATCTGCTAAGATAACAGTTCCATTATTATTATCTTTTCCAGAAGAGAAGGGATTATAGTTACGGTCAAAGTCAAGGGAAACTAAATTAAGATAAGTTTTTTCTTTATCTAAATATGGGTTATCATTAAAGAAATCTAAAAAGTTATACATTACTTCTTTTTCTTTTTTATTAGCATAAGGATTATCATTGATAGCATTAAGTAATAAATAATTATCAATTTCTTCTTTAGTATCAACACTATCAAGTTTAAACTTATCATCATTAGTTACTTTAATAACTTCAGTTTCAAGGTCATGTAAAATATTATCTAGTTCTTCTTCACTTAGACTATCTTTTCCATCATAATAATCTAAAACTTTTTCCGTAGTTGAAGTATTAGATGAGATATTATAAATAGTATTTGTAAAATACAAGCAACTTAAAAGGGTATATATAGCAAGTATTTTAAAGTAATTAGAGTAAGGCTTAGATTGTTTCCTTTTTATTATTTTTTCTGTTCTTAATTCTTTAATATTAGGATTATCTTTTTCATGTTCTAAATACTTTTCTTTTTCCTCTTCACTAAGACTATATATTTTATAGTATAGTTTACCATCTTTATCTTTTGATACTTTTTGTTCTAGGATATTTAATTCATTGTTACTTTCTATTATTATTCTTTTAATATTTTCATCATTAGAATTATCTTTTGTTATTCTTGCATTTAATAAGTCATTGACATCAATAGAAATTCCCTCAATGTTTAATTTATTTACTTTACCACTTAATTTCCTTTTACTTAGTTTTAACTTTTTCTTATTATTGTATCTATTAACACAAATTTCTCCAATATATTTAATAGTAAGAACTGGTATAGTAAAGTTAGCGATAAAAAGATTCATCTTTAATATTCTTAAAATTATATTTGCTATGAAATATAAAAATACATTGTTACCAAGTTTTATAATATAAGAATCTTTTCTATTTTTATATATGTTAATATCTAAAATATCATTTATAATATTATCATCAAGTACTTTTTTCATTTTTATCCCTTCTTAATTAGTTTTTTATCATCATCTAATATTAAATTACCATTTATATGTCTTTTTAAAGCTTGTTTATATACTTTTATATAAAGAGGTATATCTTTAACTCTTAGATAGTTAAGAACTGTTTGTTTTTCCTCTTTACTTACTTCATATGGTTTATCATTTATCATAAAAATAGTTGTACCATCAAGTTCTTGATTAATATTTAGTTTATTAGTCAGTTTATTTTTAGCAAAGAAGGCCCTAATCGCTCTTAAATATTCTATATCTATATTTACATTTTTGTTATATAAGTCTATAAATTCATTAAAGTCTAATTTAGTAGCAAGAAAATAATCAAGTATTTCAAAATTTCTTCGACTACCATCTTCTAGTTCAATTCCATTAATAATATTATCTGCAATAGAATTTACTTTGTTAATTAATACTGCATATCTTTGTCCTTGTAAATTTCTCATTTTTTCATTAATTTTTAAGTATAGTTCATTGTCTGTATCTTTTAATAGGGTAAAGTACTTATTAAATTCATTTCTAGTAATATTCATTAAACTACAAAAATCATTAATATTACATATATTATCATTTAAAAAGAGTTTAAAGTCTATATTATTAAAAGCAGATTTAAGTGTTCTTTCCTCAATTAGTACCTTATTGTCTTCTTTTTCTTCTTTTAAAGTCTTTTTTGCTTTTTTAATTTTATTTAAAAGAAAACTTTTTAATCTGTCTTTATCATCTTTAGTTAAAGTTATTCTATAAATAGATATGAAATAATCAATATATTTAGTTGTTAAAAATTTATCATCATTGTTTTTAATAATTTCTATTATCTCTTTCTCATCAGTTGTTTTTTCAAGCTTACTAAACAAAACTGAATAATGAACATATTTATGTTCGTTTTCAAGCAACTTAATTGCATTCTCAACTTTATTTATTATAGAATTAAGTTTTTTAAAATATTTTTTATAATAAAAGGTTTCTCTATTTATAAACTGTTTAATTACATAAGGTGATAATTGATATGATAAAACTATTTCTTTTATGTTGTCAATGTCATCATTTTGCATTATACAATTTAAGGAATAATCTAAGATATTTTTTTTGGCAAGTCGTGTAATAGTTATATCAATAGATCTAATCATCATCTCTATTTCTCCTAAAGAAATGTTTAAATATAATAGCCCATAAGTTCTAGCATAATCTACTAAGGTATTATAACTAATATCATTTTTCTTTATAAAATATTCATTTCTTTTTTTATAGTTTTCCTTATCAAGAAAATTATCTAGACTAAAATATATATAATAAGCTTCTTCCAATATATTTTTATCAATAGCATTGTATTTTGCTTTAATTTTTCTTTCTTTAACATATAAATCAAGATGTTTAATAGTATCAAAATTATCCATTAATCCAAAAAAAACTCTTGAATGGTACCTTTGGAGGCATTCCTTATAAATATTATCACTAATGTCATTGCAATTTTTATTTATATTTAGTTTTTTTATTTCATCATAACCATATAAAGAATATATGTAAAATAAAAATTTATCTATTCTATAAACATCTTGATTATCTGTATCATAAATTGGGTAGACATCAACTTTTGATAAGAGTAAATATAAATATTTTTCAATCAGTATTTTATATTTATCTAAAAATTCTTCTTTTAATTTATTATCTTTTATTGTAAGAAAATACTCTAAAGCTTCTATAAATATATTATCATTTAAATCATCTATATCTAAATTTATTATTTTATTAAAACTATCTTTATTCATCAACCCACCCCCTTAAAATTGCACTACATATCATAACATATTTTTCCTTGAAAGTAAAGGGCATATATAGTATAATTAGTACGAGTTAGAGGTGGTATCTATGAAGAAAGTTGTAGTTGGAATAAGCGGTGGAGTAGATTCATCTGTCGCTGCTATTCTTTTAAAAGAACAAGGCTATGATGTTATTGGATTATTCATGCGTAATTGGGATAGTTCTATTAATAATGATTTCTTAGGTAATCCTAATCTAGGCAATAATATATGCCCACAAGAAGAAGATTATAATGATGCTAAAGCTGTGTGTGATAAGTTAGGAATACCTTTACATAGAGTAGATTTTATTAAAGAGTATTGGGACGATGTCTTTACTTATTTTCTAGATGAATTAAAGAAGGGGAGAACACCTAATCCTGATATCATGTGTAATAAATATATCAAGTTTGATTTATTTGTTAGGGAAGCGAAAAAGTTAGGTGCTGAGCTTATTGCTACAGGACATTATGCTAAAATTGAAAACGGTAGACTTATGAGAAGCCATGAACATAATAAAGATCAGACTTATTTTCTATCACAAGTATCTAAAGAACAATTACAAAATGTTTTATTTCCACTAGGAGATATTAAAGATAAAAAAGAAGTACGAGATATTGCCGAAAAATATGGTTTAATCACTGCTAAGAAGAAAGACTCTACTGGTATATGCTTTATTGGAGAAAGAAACTTTAAGAATTTTCTTAAGAATTACTTACCTAATAAAAAGGGTAATATTGTTAATATAGATACTAATGAAGTCTTAGGAGAACATATTGGTCTTATGTATTATACAATAGGGCAGAGAAAAGGACTTGATGTTGGTGGTACTAAGGATAAGTTATTTGTTGTTGGTAAAGATTTAAATAAAAACGTTTTATATGTTGCAGAAGGGGAGGATAATGAATATTTATATTCAGATAGTGCTGTTTTAGAGACTATTAACTTTAACTGTGATGAAAGGCTAGTTGAATGCACTGCTAAATTTAGGTATAGAGCTCCTGATGTACCTGTTAGGCTTGAATATCTAGATAATGGAGAAATAATTGTTAGATATGATAATGTTAAAGCGGTAACTCCTGGGCAAGCATGTGTTTTCTATCTTGGTGAATACTGTCTTGGTGGTGGTATTGTTAAAGAAGTTAGAAAGAATGATAAAAAACTCTGGTATTTACTTTAAAATATGCTTATACTAATAGTAGGAGGGATATTCACGGAAATAGGTGGATAATTTGAAAAGAGATTATCTCTTTTTTCTTTTTGTAAAGTATTTTACATAGATTTTACTTGACTAAACTTGTCAAACTAATTAAAATGTATTATAGGTGGTGTGTGACATGAAAGATTTAAATAATTTATTAAGTGAACTTGGAATTTCAAAGGTAAGGCTTGCTAAGTATTTAGGAGTATCAAGACAAATGTTATATAACTATTTAGCAATGGATAGCTTATCACAATGGCCTAAAGAAAAAGCAGTTAGACTACTTGCTTTATTAAATATAGAAGATGAAGAAGGCGTAAGTGGAATAAGTGTTACAAGTGACTACATTATTGAAGTTGAAAATAGATTAAATGAAGGAGTAAAGGATTCTTCTAATAGAGAAGTATTAGCAGACCTTAAATGTTTTAATAAAAAAGAACAAGAAATAATGGCTGATATAATTAATCTATTAAAAGAGAAATTAGCTGAAGATAAGACTAAAACTACTTATAATACATATGTATATTTATATCATTATTTACAATCAATGGAGACTGCTGATGAATTAAGATATATTTTAGGTTATATGTCTAAATCTATGGGATTTACTGATCCAATGGAGTTTGTTTTTGATAAAGATAAACAGTTTATATTTGAAAGTATACTATTTTCTGCAATGACTCTATATCATAATGGTGGTGCATCTAAAAATAAAATAGCAGAAACTCATAAGAGATTTGTCCAAGATATTGAAGCGAAAAAGGAAGAAAAACTTAGTCGTACTCAAGAGTTAAATACTGCTAAAGTACAAGCATTAAGAGAACTAGGATACAGTGAAATTAATGAGACTAATGCTAAAGAAGTACTTGAGAAAATAGCAGAGATTCAATCAAGGAAAGTATAAAATGTATAACTTTTTAATTCTAATAGCAATTATAATAATTATATGAAAAAATATGTTATTAATAAAACTAAAGAAAATTATTTAATCAAACAAAATAACTAGATTTAAGGTCTAGTTTTATTTATATGTTAAGTGTAAACCGTGTGTAAAGCATAAACTGAGGTAGGGGAGAAGTACTATATATTTGGTATAATTAAAGTGTAGAGAGGTGTTTATTTTATGGTTGATAATAGTACAGTAGAAGCTATTTCTAATGTAATAACATATAATTCATATTATGGTTTATTTTTAACTTATGTTTTTCCAATACTTTTATTAGTTTTAATAGTTTTCGCCATTGGTTATTTAGCTAGTATAAATAAAAAATTGAAATATGTTTTTGATGAAGAAAACTCTGGAACTGAATATATTGATGAAGATAATCAAGAACAAACTAATAATAAAACATTATATGATGCTACAATAGTACCTGCAGTAATTGTGTCGTGTTTAATTGTATTTTTAATAACTAATGACCATACGGTGCATGGTCATTAGTCTAGGGTTTAATTCCCC
>CAMLTY010000041.1 GCA_946486465.1 uncultured Mycoplasmatota bacterium | reverse complement strand
AAAGAAGGAGTAATATGGAAAAAATATATGTTTTTGGACATCGTAAACCTGATACAGACTCAGTTAGTGCAGCGATAAGTTATTCTTATTTAAAAAAACAATTAGGTTTTAATGTAGAACCTCGTGTACTTAGTGCAATTAATAAAGAGACTAAATATGCCCTAAAATACTTCAAGGTAAAAGAGCCTGCTTACTTAAATGATGTTAAATTACAACTTAAAGATGTTAATTATCATAAAGGATATTTCTTAAATGAAAAGAAATCTATCTTTGATAGTTATATTTATATGTTAAATGAAGGTTTAACTGGTGTACCAATTGTTGATGATAAAAATAAATTTAAAGGAATAGTAACAATTAAAGACCTAGCTCATACTTTTATTAATACTAAAGTAGAGAAGCTTGAAACTAGTTATGATAACTTACTTAATGTTTTAAATGCTGAAGAAGTAAATAGAGCAGATGATGAGATAGTTGGTAATATCCTAGCTGCTGCTTATCGTAGTACAACTTTTATAAATACAGTTAAACTAACTAGTGATGATATCTTAATAGTAGGAGATAGACATAGTGTTATAGAATATGCTGTTAATTCTAAAGTTAAGATGATTATACTATCAGGATTTAGTGAAATAAAAGATGAACATATAGAACTTGCTAAAGAAAATGGCGTTAATATTATTAGAAGTAGTTATGATACATATCATATTGCCAAATTAATAGGTTTAACTAATTATATTAGAACAATGGAAAGAACTACTAAAGATGCTGTTTACTTTGATGAAAATAGCTATGTTGATGATATATTAGATGTTAATAAGAAACTACGACATACTAATTATCCTGTTATCAATGGAAGAACAGGTAAATGTTTAGGGCTTCTAAGAATAACAGATTTAGATTCTAAAAATCCTAAGAAAGTAATCCTTGTTGATCATAATGAAGAAAAGCAAAGTGCTGAAGGATTAGAGGAAGCAGAAATAATTGAGATAGTTGACCATCATAATTTAAGTAGTTTATCAACCGCTAGTCCTATTAACTTTAGAAATATGGCTGTTGGTTCAAGTAATACTATTATTTATTCTCTATATAAAGAAAGAAATATTGAAATACCAAAAGAAATAGCGGGTATGATGTTATCGGGAATTTTATCAGATACATTAATACTTAAATCACCTACAACTACAGAATTAGATAGAAAAGCTGTTAAAGAGTTATCTAGTATCGCTGGAGTAGATTATGAAGAATATGGACTTAATCTAATTAAAGCAGGAACATCACTTGATGGTATGACTCATGAAGATGTACTATATAATGACTTTAAACTATATACTGTAGATGATAAGACTTTAGGTATAGGACAATTCTTTACTACCAACTTTGATGATATTAAAAAAGATATGGATGCTTATCTTGATACCTTAGATAGAGAAACAGAGGGTAATAACTATTCATTAATCGCTTTATATATAACAGATATCATTAAGAATGGTTCTTATGTTTTATTTAATAGAAAAGCTAAAGATATAATGGATAATGCTTATGATAAAGATATGAGTGAAGGAGAATATTTACAAGACTGTGTTTCTCGTAAGAAGAATGTAGTACCTATAATAATGGCGAGTTTTGAGAAATAGTATAGTTTGTAGTCTAAACTATACTATTTTTAAAAAGGAGAATTGTTTGTGAGAGAAGTATTAACTTGTAAAGATATATTAGACCATATTTTGGAGACACCTTCTTATAATGATGATGTAGCACTTAGTCAAGATGAAAGATTTAAAATTTTAGAAGAAAACAGAGCTAATATTGAAGTATATAAGTATTTAAACGAAAAACTAAAAAATTTAACTATAGAAGTTTGCGGCGATTATGAAGGAATAGTTTTAGATTTAATGAGTTGTGGCGTTTTAGAAGGATGGTGTTGGCAAACTACAGAAAGTTCTATAGTTTTTCTTAATGATGATGACTATATAGAAAGAGGAAACCTAATATTTGAAAAGTATAAGTTATTGGATAAGAAATATTATCATTCATGGATTAACTTTGAAAAAAAAGATAATTCTTCTAGTTCTAAATTTATAGATAAATTTATGGAAAAGTATTTTGGTGATGTTATAGAACAAAAGAAACATGAAATTCATATTACAGGCAATGATGATATTAGCTCACCAATGTATCGTAATAGTACAGGTTATAAAGCTGAGATTGAAGATGGTAAAATAAAGAAATTAGTCGCTCATTTTTATTTAAATGGATAGTGTTTAGATGTGTCTAATTTGTTTTCTAGTTCTTTTAATTATTCTTTTTTAATGATATACTTAATTAGTAGAAAAGAGGTTAATTATGACAGATATTATTAATACAATTATTTTAGGAATTATTCAGGGAATTGCGGAGTTTTTGCCTATTTCAAGTAGTGCCCATTTAATTATTTTTAGGGACCTTTTTGGTATTGGCGCTGATATGTCTACTAAAGTGGCTTTATGCTTTGATTTAGCATTACACTTAGGTACTTTGTTAGCGATAGCAGTATTCTTCTTTAAAGACTTTTTAAATATGGTTATAAAAGGAGTAACTAAAGGTGTTAAAGATAAGGATGGTAAACTATTCTGGCAAATAGTAGTTGCCACTATTCCTGCTGCTATTGTAGGGGTTTTATTCGAAGATGTTATTGAAGATGCTATTAGAACTAACTATCTTTTAATTGCAACAGCTCTAATAGTAATGGGTATTATCATTTATCTTGTAGATAAAAATAGTAAAGAAGAGAAAAACACTAAGGAACTATCTTTTAAAGATGCTATTATTATTGGTTGTTCTCAAGTCTTTGCCTTAATACCAGGATTTTCTCGTAGTGGTACAACAATTGCAAGTGCTAGATGTTTAAAAGTATATAGAGAAAGTGCAGCTAAGTTTTCCTTTTATCTATCAGCACCTGTTGTTCTTGGAGCCTGTGCTCTTCAGTTACTTGATGATGGAGCAGTAGAATTAATAATGCAAAACGCCACTATCTTTATCTTAGGAATTGTTGTATCATTTGTTACTGGTTTAATTTGTATTAAATTTTTATTACAATATCTTAAAAAACATGACTTTAAACTATTTATGATTTATCGTATTATTTTAGCTTTAATTGTTATTATAACAGTAATACTTTAAATTTTAAGGAGGAAACACTATGTTAGATAAGTCATTTCAAGAAATATATAATAATATAAAAAATGATGTTAAAAGTACTCAATTAAAAGTTATGACAAACGCCAATGCTGATTTGGTAAATTTGTACTACAGAATTGGTAAAACAATTAATGAAAATTATACTTGGGGAAATAAGTTTGTAGAAAATTTGGCTTTAGAATTAAAACTAACATTTCCTAATTTAAAGGGATTTTCTGTTCGTAATTTAAATTATATGAAAGCATTTTATAATGAGTATAAAAATGATAATGAATTTTTGCAACTGGTTGCAAAATTACCATGGAAACATAATATTACCTTAATGCAAAAAGTTAAGGATAAGAATATTCGTAAATGGTATATAGAGAAATGTTTAGAAGAAGGATGGTCTGATAGCATTCTTGTTTATCAGATAGATACTGATTTATATAAAAGACAGGTTAAAAATGTAAAACATAATAATTTTAAAGTAACTTTAAAAGAAAATAGTGATCTTGCTAATAATATTATGAAAGAACCTTATGTATTTGATTTAATTGAATTAACTGAAGACTATAAAGAAAGAGAACTTGAAAATAAGATGCTAGAACGCTTAAAAAAATGTGTTATTAGAATTGGGTAGTGGATTTTCTTTTGTGGGTAACCAATATAAAATAACAGTAGGTGATGAAGATTTTTATATAGATTTATTATTTTATCATATTAAACTAAAATGTTATATCGCTGTAGAACTTAAAGTAGGTAAGTTTAAACCTGAATTTGGCAGTAAGATGGGCTTTTATTTAACAGCATTAGATGAACAAGTTAAAGATGATAATGATAATCCATCTATTGGTATTATTTTATGTTCTAGCAAAAATAACCAAATAGTAGACTATACTTTAAAATATATTAATAAACCCGTAGGAGTTAGTGAATATAAAATATTTAATGAACTCCCTGATAACTTGTTAAAAGATTTCCCAACTGAAGATGAAATAAATTTATATATGGATATAGATGAGGAGTGATAACTTATGCATAATACACTTGCTTTATTTATAACATTCTTATTAGGATTTTTTATCATTATAGGTGTTATAATAGCATTCTTTTTAAAGAAACAAAAGAAAGTCTTAGACTTTATCTTTGCCTTTGCCTTTTCTTTACTTACAATGCTAATATTAACAGATTTATTAGGACATACTATAGAGCATTTAGGAATTAAACATATTTATCTATTTATCCTTTTCACTTGTCTTGGACTTTTAATCTTTAAAATAATAGATGATTTTGTTCCTGAACATGAAGATGTTAAGATGACTAAGAAAGAAGAGAAGAAAAATATTGTTCATATTGGTGTTCTTGCTACTATTGCCTTAATTATTCATAATTTTGTTGAAGGTATGGCTATTTATTTAACTGCTACTAATGATATTAATTTAGGTATAATGATGGCTTTAGGGGTTGGACTTCATAATGTACCTTTAGGAATAATTGTTACTACAACCTTAAATAATGATGAAAAACTAGGTAAATATCTATTTTGTATAATATCTTTATTTATTTCCAGTTTTGTAGGAGGTTTATTACTTTACTTATTAAATATTAATGCTGTTAGTGATATTGTAATAGGTTCCTTACTTGCTCTTACTATAGGTATGCTTTTATATATTATTATTTTTGAGTTATATCCTAAAGTTAAGAAGACTTCTAATAAAAAAATTACTATTATTGGGTTAGGATGTGGTGTTATCATTGCAATACTTGCAATGATTATAGGTTAGGTGAAGTTTTATGTTTGATACAGTTTGTTATATTTTTCTTTTATTTATATTTTATTCTTTCATTGGTTATATTTTAGAAATTATTAGTTGTACTTTACATGATAAGAAAATTGTTTTAAATAGAGGTTTCTTTTTGGGACCGTATTTACCAATATACGGAATATGTTGTTTGTTAATGGGCTCATTTATTATAAGATATAAATCTGATTTAGTTACAGTCTTTGTCATGAGTGCCTTTGTCTGTACTACTGTTGAATATATTACTAGTTATGTCTTAGAAAAGATTTTTAAAGCAAGATGGTGGGATTATAGTGATAGAAGATTTAATATTGAAGGAAGAGTTTGCCTATTTAATGCCTTTCTTTTTGGTATAGGGGGAGTCTTCTTTACCTATGTTCTTAATCCTGTAGTGGTATCTATTGTAGGTAAACTTCCTATACTAGCTTTAAGAATAGTAGCGGTTATTTTAACGTTTATTTTTCTTAGTGATGTTATTATTACTATTAGAACTCTTTATCAAGTTAAAGTCTCATCACGAAAGTTTAAAAGTCGTGATGTAACCGCTGAGATTACAAAACTAATAAGAGAAGAACTTACTAAGAAACGAGATATTAAGACTAATTTCTTTGTTAGACATATGTTAAATGCCTTTCCTTGGATAAATATTAGTGATTACAATAACCCTCTTAGTAAATTAAAAAGATATAGTTTAAAAGGAATAAAAAAGAAACAAAAATAATTGTCAAGTTGTGTAGAAATAGTTTAAAGACTAAGATAAATATTAAAAAAGATGATATACTTTATAGTTAGAAAGGGATAAATATGAAAATAAAAGAAGATATTAATAAATATATATTTAGAGGGTATGATATTAGAGGAGTTGTACCTACTGATATAGATGTAGATACTGCTTATACAATAGGAGTTGGTTTTGGTAGTAAATTAATAGATTTAGGAAAAGATAAATGTGTTGTAGGGCATGATAATAGATTATCTTCTCCTGATTTACATCAAGCTTTAATTCAAGGACTTATTGATACAGGAATTAATGTTTATGATTTAGGACTATGTACAACTCCAATGTATTATTTTGGTTGTATTGATTTGAGTATTGATTCAGGTATTATGATAACGGCAAGTCATAATCCTAAAGATGAAAATGGTTTTAAGTTTGCCTTTAAAGATTATGATAATGCTAAAGGAAAAGAGATAAAGGACTTCTATAACTATATAAAGCAAGGTAAGTTTCATTATGGAGAAGGCTCTATTACTAAAAAAGATGTAAAAGAAGATTATTTAAGTGCTTTGACAGATAATTTATCTTTTGGTAAAAGAAAAGTTAAAGTAGTACTTGACCCTGGCAATGGAACAACTTCTATTCTTTTAGATGATGTCTTTAAAAGAGTTGATGTAGATTATACCATTATTAATGGGGAAAGTGATGGAAGTTTTCCTAATCATCATCCAGACCCATCTATTGAAAGTAATTTAGACGAGTTGAAACAAGTAGTTATAGAAAAAAAAGCTAATGTAGGTCTTGCTTTTGATGGAGATGGTGATAGAGTAGGAGTTATTTCAGGTAGTGGTAAGTTTATACCAATAGATTACTATATGATTATAATTATTAGAGATATCATTAATAAAGTAAGTAATAAGACATTTTTATATGATGTTAAATGCAGTAAGAGTCTAGAAGATGAGATAATTAAACTAGGGGGAACACCTTACTGTTATAGAACAGGTAATTCATATACTAAAGCGAAAGTTAAAGAGTTAGACCTCGCTTTTGGAGGAGAACTATCAGGTCATGTTTACTTTAGAGATAAATTCTTAGGCTTTGATAGTGGTATTTATGCTGGACTTAGATTATTAGAGATACTTTCTAATACTAAAAAATCTGTTGATGAATTATTAGAGGGGATTAATAGATATTATTCTACACCAGAGACTAAATATAAGACTCGTGATGAGATAAAATTTACAGTAGTTAAAAAAGTTGAAGATTATTGTAAAGAAAAAGGATATACTTATAATAATATAGATGGAGTAAGAGTTACTTTTCTTGATTCATGGGCTAGTGTAAGAGCATCTAATACAGGGCCTAATTTAACGGCAAGGTTTGAAGCATCTAGTGAAGAAAGACTTGAAGAAATTAAAAATGAATTTGAAAGTTTAATCTTTAAGTACAATAAATAATTTTAAACATATCTTATAATAGGAAGGACGATAATATGAAAGTTGTTATAACAGCAGGAGGAACAGGGGGACATATATTCCCAGCTTTAGCATTAATATCTAAATTAAAAGAAAAAGATAAAGATGTAGAGATACTATATATTGGGACAACTGATAGAATGGAGAAAGATATTATTCCTAAACAGGGCATTCCTTATGTGGGAATAGAAATGAAAGGACTAAATAGAAAGAATATCTTTAAGAATATAGAGGTTATGAAGACCTATTTTAGGGCATGTAAAACTGCTAAAGCAGAGTTACTTAAGTTTAAACCAGATATAGTTGTAGGTTTTGGTGGTTATATAGAAGCACCTGTTATATATTCTGCTTCTAAACTAAAAATAAAGACTATTATTCATGAACAGAATTCTATTCCCGGAGTATCTAATAAATTCCTATCAAGATATGTAGATAAAGTATTAGTATCATTTAAAGAAAGTATTAAAGACTTTCCAAAAGATAAAACTATATATACAGGTAATCCTCGTAGTGAACAGATAAAAGATATCGAAAAGATTAGTAAAACAACCTTAGGCTTTAAAAAAGATAGTCCTCTTGTTATAATAGTTATGGGTTCACTTGGCTCTTTAACAATGACTAAGAAGTTAAAAGAGATATTACCTTTATTTAAGAGGAAAAACTATCAAGTCTTACTTATAACAGGTAAAAACTATTATGACGATTATAAAGATATAAAACTAAGTAGTAATGTAAAACTAGTACCTTTTTGTGATAATTTAATAGGTTTAATGAAGGATGCAGATTTAATTGTTACTAGAAGTGGGGCTTCTACTATCGCTGAGATTACTAGTATAGGACTACCTGCTATTATGGTACCTAGTCCTTATGTTACTAATAATCATCAGTATGTAAATGCTAAGAGTCTAGAAGATGATGATGCTTGTATAATACTTGAAGAGAAAGACTTTGATAAGGATAGCTTAGTTAAGTTAGTAGATAAGACTATTAATGATAAAGAGAAATTAAAATCTATGAGGAGTGCTTTATTAAAAAGAGCGGTCTTGGATAGTGCAACGAGAATATATGAAGAGATTATAAAATTAGTTAGGGATGAATAAGATGAAGGAGTTTTTATGTGAAGTTGAGTCTAATGATATAGGGAAGATTCAAAAAGATGTGTTCGCTAGTAAGTTTACTACTTATAAAGTAGGAGGATTAGTTAGAGCGATAATATATCCTAAAAATACTGATAAGTTAGTATTACTTTGTAAACTTATTAGAAAGTATAATATTAAATATAAGATACTTGGTAATGGCAGTAATCTATTATTTAGTGATAAGACTTATGAAGGAGTTTTAATTAAGTTAGATGAATTTAATAAAATAGAGTTCTTTGGTACTAAAGTAGTCTGTGGTGCAGGGGCAAGTTTAATGAAAGTAGCAAGAGAATCTATTAAAAAAGGGCTTGCAGGCTTAGAATTTGCTTCTGGTATACCAGGAACAATTGGTGGAGCAGTTTATATGAATGCTGGAGCTTACAAAAGTGATATGGGTTATATTACAAGAGGTGTTAAAGTTTTAACAGATGATTTAAAGATTATAACTTTAACTAATGAAGAGATGGATTTCCATTACCGTAGTAGTTTCTTACAGTCTCATCCTAACTATATATGTTTAGAGGCAAATTTAAGTTTGACTAAAGGAGATAAAAATGCTTTAGAAGATGTTGTAAAAGATAGAAGAGAAAGAAGAGTAAAGTCGCAGCCTTTAACTTATCCTAGCGCTGGAAGTGTCTTTAGAAATCCTCCTGATGCGGACCCATCTGGTAAATTAATAGAAGACTTAGGACTTAAAGGACTTACTAAAGGAGGAGCGGAAGTTAGTGAGATCCATGCTAATTTTATAATTAATAAGAATAATGCAAGTGCTAAAGATATCCATGATTTAATATTATTTGTAAAAGATGCCGTTAAAGAACATTATGGAATAGATTTAAGAGTAGAACAAGAATTTGTAAATTGGGAGTAAGTGTGATATATGACTAAAGTAATCAAGAAGAAAAAATTAAGACTATTACCGTTTTTAATATTTATTATAGTTATCGCTGTAATAGTTTTTGTATGCTTATTTGTTCTTGATACTAAAGTTAAAAACATTATAATTACTGGCAATGAAGTACTTAGTGATGATGATATTATAGAACTAGCAGGACTTACTGATTATCCTAGTTTCTATAAGACTTTAAATTTAACTATGAAAAATAATCTAAAGGAAAATCCTCTTATTGAGAGTGTTGATATAAATAGAAGTTTCTATCATATAATAGAAATAGATGTAAAAGAATATGAAATTCTTTATAAAAGGGAAGATAATGGTAAGTATGTTTTAGAAAACAAAAAAGAAGTAACTCTTGATAAAGAGACGCCTTACACTATACCTAGATTAATTAATGAGATACCTAAGAAGATATTAAATAGATTTATAAAGTATTATAAAAGAGTTGATTTAAGTATTAGAGAAAAGATTAGTGAGATAAAGTATGATCCTAATGAGTTTGATGAAGAAAGATTTTTGCTTTATATGGATGATGGCAATAGTGTTTATATAACTATTACTAAGTTTGAAAGATTAAACTATTATAATGAAGTATTGCCACAATTAGATGGTAAGAAAGGTTATTTATATTTAGATTCTGGAAATCATTTTCAGATTATGCAATAAATAAAGAAGCACTTAGGCTTCTTTATTTAGTTCTTCTATTTCTTCAATACTTATACCAGTATTTTTAGATACTACTTCTATCGGTATACCATCTTTAAGAAAGTTTTTAGCAATTTCTATTTCTTTTGCCTTAGCACCTTCTTCAAGACCATCTGCCTTTCCATCATCATAACCCCAGCTACGAGCAGTATTAATCATTTTTTTCTGCATTATTTCATTGTCATATGCTAATCCAAACTTATCATCAAGTCCTAGTCTTTCTAATTCATCCACAATCTTCAACGCCTCCCATTGCTATTTAGTTATTCAATTGTTAAATTATTAATCTCTTCTTTACTTAAGCCTGTATATTTCACAATCTTTTCAAGTGGCTCTTTTGTCTTAAGCATTATTTGAGCAATTTCTATTTCTTTTGCCTTAGCACCTTCTTCAAGCCCCTCAGCTTTACCTTCCGCTTTCCCATCATCATAACCCCAGTTACGAGCAGTATTAATCATTTTTTTCTGCATTATTTCATTGTCATAAGCTAACCCAAACTTAT
>CAMLTY010000040.1 GCA_946486465.1 uncultured Mycoplasmatota bacterium | reverse complement strand
TATAACTCATTATTCCTTTATTTTTCAACATTTTATCAACAAAGGAATTTATTCTTCAAAATATTTTTGATATACTATATATAAGAATTGGAGAGAGTATTATGTTAGCAGTACTAAAAAAGAATAAAAAAACAATATTGATTTTTACAATCTATTTTATCGCTATCTTTATTTTTAATTTTTTTAGGCCATTAGACATGGATTTAATATGGAATTATGGTTTTAGTAAAAATGTTAGTGATGGACTAATTATGTATAAAGACTTTAATATGGTAATAACACCATTTTATCCTGCCATAACTGGACTTCTTATGAAAATATTTAGTACAAACTTAATCTTTTTCTATATTATAAACACTTTCTATGCCCTATTAACTTTAATAGTAGTATACAAATTAGACAAAAAAATTATTTTTCCATTTTTTATTTATTTTCTTTTTGACACTGCCCCAAGTTATAATACTCTATCTGTATTTTATGTATTTCTATTAATATATCTAGAAAAAAATAATAAAAGTGACTATTTAATTGGACTAGTAATAAGTCTAGCCTTCTTAACTAAATCAAGTATTGGAATATTTCTAGCTTTACCTACTCTATATTACATAAAAAAGCCTAAAAAAACAATTAAAAGAATAGTACCATTCATAATAACTAATCTAATAGTAATATGTTATTTTTATTTCAATGATGCCCTATATGACTATATAAACTTTGCATTTCTAGGATTATTAGACTTTAGAAACGGAAATGGTAATTATAACATATTAACAATTATTACAGTCTTGATAGTAATATATATAATAAGAGAATATATAAAAACAAAAGACTTTGAACTTTTATATATTTTAGCATTTATGATAATGACCTATCCTTTATTTAATCCGAGTCATTTTCTAACTGCAATCATTCCTTTAGTTTACTACCTACTAAAAAAATATCCTAAAGTAAATAATCTCATCAATAAAGCTGCTCCTATCTTTATTCTTATTCCAATTATGGCTTTAATCGTAAATTATATAACTTGCGAACCAAAATATGATAATAATTTATTTAAATATCGTTACTTACAAAATGAATATATGTCAGATATAGAAGCATTAAAAGATTACTTCGATGATGATTATGATAATGTATATTTCATTTTAATGAACTCTTATCTATATAAACTAGCTTTAGATATACCTATTAATGAATTTGATTTACCATTAAAAGGAAATCTAGGATATAACGGCGAAGAAGAATTAATAAATAAAATTAAAAAAATAAAAGATGGCAGTATTATTGTCGTTAATAATGCCTATTTTGAAAAAACAGAAGATGGATCAAAAAATCAATCAAGTAAAAAAATATATGATTATATAACTGAAAATTATGGTTATATAGGTCAGTTCCACAAATTTAAAATCTATGTAAAAAATTAGAAGGATTTACCAACTAATTTTTTTATTTTCTCACTATCAACAATACCAAAATTATCTTTTAGCAATTCTCTATACTTTTCATCAAGAACAAAAAAGTATTTATTCAATTTAGGATATTTTTGAATTAAATCTTTCATTTTACTTTTTAATTTATATACATTGATATCTCTATCTACACATTTACTACCATCATAATAAAAATTAAACCGATAAGCATCTATTTCATCTTCTGCTTTATATGAAAATTCTTTTATTTCAAAAACTATATTGTCATTATCTTTTAAACCTATAGTTCTATAATAATCAAGATAAGCATGGTCTTTATCAGAATACCACCCTTCAACTGCTTCATTAACATCACAGAAAATATCAAGATGAGCATCATAACTTTCATTAATAAAGTTTTTAATATTATTAATTAAATAATATTTATCAACATTGAATCCAGCCTTTATATTTTCCTCTTTTAAATGTTCTAAATATAACTCTAAATACCTATTTTTAGTTTTCTGATATATTTCAATATCATCTTTATTTTCATCTAAATATTTATTAAAAAAATCTGCAAAACTATCAGTATCTAATTTAGTAAGTTTATTAGCATATCTATATTCAACAAGTTGTCTAAAAAAGTTATTAATGTATGTAACCTCCATATTTTGTTGAAATTTGCTTAATTTAATTCCTTTTGATATCCTACTAGGTAATAATATAAAATAATCTTCTTCTCTCATAAAAAAATCATCATACTGTTTTTCTATTTCTAGCTTTAACGACAATGAAGAAGAATCTAAAGGAGAAATAGAAAATTTTAAACAATTAATCATATCATTATTTACAGTATATTCTTCACCCTCATAAGCTTCTAATAATCCTTTTATACTTTGCAAAAACTCTGTGCTAGAATATGCAGAATATCTTTTCTCTTCTAATTTAAATTTTTCATATTCTTTTCTAACACTATCAAATCTATCATAAAACCCCATAACCACACCTCATTTTTTATCTATATTTATCTATATTATAGAATAATGCTAAATTATTAGCAATAGACAAAACTAAAAAAATAGTGTATAATCTATATCGGTTAGTTCTTCGAGGTTTTAAATAAAAGAAAGGAGAAACAATGAATAAAAAGCAGGACGAAACAAAAATAATTGTTTTAGGTGGCTTAGGAGAAGTAGGAAAAAACATGTATTGTGTAATGCATGAAGATGAAATTATTGTTATAGACGCGGGAGTATCTTTTGCAGAAGGAGAACTTTTAGGTATAGATTATGTCCTTCCAGATTACTCATTTTTAAAAGACAATGAAGATAAAATTAAAGCTCTATTAATAACACATGGTCATGAAGACCATATAGGAGCGATACCTTTTTTATTACAAAGTGTAAAAATTCCTGCTATCTATGCCCCTAATCAAGCTAAAGAATTAATTAAATTAAAATTAGAAGACAGAAACATTAGATATGATAATTTATATGCATATGATGAAAATACAAAATTAAAATTTAAGTACATGGAAGTAGAGTTTATTAGAACTACTCACTCTATCCCTGATTCTCATGGTATTTGTATTACTACCCCTAATGGTAGAATTGTTACAACTGGAGACTTTAAATTTGACCTAACTCCAATTGGACCAATGGCGGACCTTTATAAAATGGCTAAACTTGGTGAAGAAGGAGTAGATTTACTAATAAGTGATAGTACTAACGCTTTAAATGAAGGAATGTCTATTAGTGAATCTCGTGTTGATGATGCTATTATAGATATCTTTGATAAGTACAAATATAACCGTATTATTATTGCAACTTTCGCTTCTAATATCTACAGATTAAAGCATATATTTGAATCATGCTATCAACATGGTAGAAAGATATGTGTCTTTGGACGTAGTATGGAAAATAATATAGATATCTCTATTAAAGGTGGCTATATTGACCATAAAGAGTTATTAGTATCCCCAGAAGTTGCCAATACTCTAAAGCCTGGAGAAGTAACAATACTATGTACTGGTTCTCAAGGAGAGCCACTAGCAGCCTTATCAAGAATAGCAGATGGTACTCATAAACAAATTAAATTAAGACCAGATGATATTGTTATATTTTCATCAAGTGCTATTCCTGGAAATGCTTTAAGTATTCATAAAACTATTAACAAGTTATATTTAAAAGGTGTTAAAGTATTTACTAACATGACTATGAATAATTTACATACCTCAGGTCATGCTAACCAAGAAGAACTAAAGTTAATGATAAGATTATTAAAACCTAAATACTTAATGCCATTCCATGGAGACTATAGAATGTTAAAACAACATGCAAATCTAGGAATAGATTGTGGTATTCCTAAAGAAAATACTTTTATTCTAAAGAATGGTGACAGTCTAATCTTAAAGAATCACAAAATAACCAAAGGAGAAAGTTATCCAAATAATGATATTTATGTAGATGGTTCTAGAATTGGTGAAGTTGGTAGTGCTGTTATAAGAGATAGAAAAATAATGGCTAGTGATGGTATTTTAGTAGTAATAGCTAATATCAATTCTAAAGAAAGAACACTACTTACAAAACCTAATATTACAACAAGAGGTTTTGTCTTAGTAAATGAAAATGAAGAATTAATTAGAAAAATTGAAAGAGAAGCTAGTAATGTTATTATAGAAACATTAAAAGATAAAAAAGCTACTTTTACAGATATTAAAAATCAATTAAGTCTAGACCTAATACCATTTATCATGAATTTAACTGGTAGAAGACCATTAATATTACCAATAATATTAGATATAAAAAAATAGAGTTCACTCAAAACTCTATTTTTATTTTGCTTCTTCAACAGCCCTAGTCTCTCTTACTACAGTAATTTTAATAGTACCAGGATAGTTCAAAGTAGATTCTATTTTTTCTTTAATATCACGAGCTACTCTATGAGCTTCTAAATCATCTATTTCATCTGGTTCTACTATGACTCTAAGTTCTCTTCCTGCTTGCATAGCATAGGCTTTAGAAACACCTTCTATATCATTAGCAACTGCTTCTAACTGAGTTAATCTCTTGACATAGTTTTCTAGTGAATCATTTCTAGCTCCAGGTCTACTAGCAGAAAGCGCATCAGCAACTGCTACTAAAGAAGATATAACTGATGTAGCTTCAGTATCACCATGGTGTGATGCTATAGCATTAATAACAACATCATTTTCCCCATATTTTTTGGCAAGCTCAACACCTATACTAACATGACTTCCTTCAATCTCATGGTCAACTGCCTTACCAATATCATGTAATAGTCCTGCTCTTTTCGCAAGAGATACATCTTCACCTATCTCTCCTGCCATAAGTCCAGTTAAATTAGCAACTTCAATTGAATGTTGTAAAGCATTTTGTCCATAACTAGTTCTAAAATGAAGTCTACCAATTATCTCTATTAACTCAGGAGCCATTTTCGTAATACCAAGTTCAAATAAAGCATTATTACCATACTCTAAAATTTTCTCTTTAGTCTCTTTACATACTTTATCATAAACTTCTTCAATTCTTGTAGGATGAACTCTTCCATCTTTTATTAAAGTCTCAAGTGTTAATCTAGCCATCTCTCTTCTTAAAGGATCAAAACTAGATAACACAACTGCTTCTGGAGTATCATCAATAATAAGGTCAACCCCTGTAACGGCCTCAATAGTTCTAATATTTCTACCTTCTCTACCTATTAATCTACCTTTCATCTCATCATTAGGTAAACTAACAACCGTAACAGTCTCACTACTTGCAATATCTGCTGAGTATCTTTGCATTGAACTAACTATCATCTCTTGAGCTTTTTTATCAGCAGTTAACTTAGCTTCATTTTCCTGTTCACTAATATAAACAGCAATCTCTCTACTCATAGACTCTTTTACATTTTTCATAATCAAATCATGAGCTTTCTCTTTACTATAGCCTGAAATTTCTTCAAGCAAACTAATTTGTTCTTTCTTAATTTCCTCCACTTTTGCTTCTTTTTCTTGAATATCTTTTTGTCTTTGAATTATCTTCTCTTCTCTTTCATCTAAAGCAGCCTCACGCCTCTGACAAATTTCATCACGTTTATCTAAACTAGACTCTCTTTGTAATAGTTTATTTTCACTATCTTTAAGTTCTGACTTTTTCTCTTTAATATCTTTATCGACTTCAAGTTTTAACTGATAAGCCTTCTCTTTCGCTTCCATAACAGCATCTCTTTTAATCTTATCAGCATTTTTCTCTGCATCGCTTAACATTTTATCTATCTTTTTAGAAGTTGTCCCTTCTCTTATATAGGTAACTAAAAAAGTTAATCCAAAACCACAAATTAATCCAAAAATTATCAGTAAAATGGAGAGTAACATTTCATTCATTTTATACCTCCATTAGATATATACTTTAAATAAAAATCTAAACTATAATCTAATTCTATTGTAAGTTTTAATTAGCATCTTGTCAAGGGACTTAAAATAAGGGTAATGTAAGTATCTTATTTATATTTATCTTTTTTTATAAAATTTTATTAACGGGTGATAACTAAAATGATTAAGGTAAATATTGAAAAACTATTAAAACAAAATAAGAGAAGTAAATACTTGTTATGTCAAAGAATGAATATAACATCAAGGAATTTAAACAGAATTATAAGAGGAGAAACTACCTCTATTAGTTTTAAATATATTGAAGAAATATGTTTATTATTAAACTGCACCCCTGGAGATTTACTTACCCTAGAAGAAAAAAAATAAAAGAAGCCATCTGACTTCTTTTTATTCTTCACTAGTTTTATTTAAGCTAATACCATAGTACTCTCTAACTTTTTCTTCTATCTCATCTCTTAACTCAGGCTTATCTTTAAGTAATAACTTAACATTCTCTTTACCTTGACCAAGTTTCTCACCATTATAAGAGTACCAAGAACCAGTTTTCTCAAGTATTCCTGCTTCACTACCTAAATCAATAAGTTCTCCTTCACGAGATATTCCCTCACCATACATAATATCAACAACAGCAGTTTTAAATGGAGGTGCTACTTTATTTTTAACAACTTTAACTGTCGTTTTATTACCCATAACTTTATCTCCAACTTTTAACTGTTCATTACGTCTAATATCAAGTCTAATCGTAGAATAGAATTTCAAAGCTCTACCACCAGGAGTAGTCTCAGGATTACCAAACATAACCCCAACTTTCTCTCTTAACTGGTTAATAAAAATAGCAATTGTATTAGTCTTATTAATAGTACCACTTAACTTACGTAAAGCCTGTGACATAAGTCTAGCTTGTAATCCAACATGAGAGTCCCCCATCTCACCATCTATTTCTGCTTGTGGAACTAAAGCTGCTACAGAGTCAATTACAATAATATTAACAGCTTCACTTCTAACTAACGCTTCACATATCTCTAAAGCCTGCTCCCCAGTATCAGGTTGTGATAAAATAAGCTCATTAGTATTAACACCAAGTCTTTTCGCATAAACAGGGTCAAGAGCATGTTCTGCATCAATAAATGCCGCTCTTCCACCAGTCTTTTGTACTTCAGCAATCGCTTGAAGAGCAAAAGTAGTTTTACCACTAGATTCAGGTCCATATATTTCTATAATACGTCCTTTAGGATATCCTCCTATTCCTAAAGCAATATCAAGACTTAAACAACCACTAGATACTACATCCATCTTCATATGAGGATTATCTCCTAACCTCATAACTGCCCCTTTACCAAATTGTTTTTCTATATCCGCAAGCACTGCCTCCAAATTTTTATCTTTACTAACTTTACTAGTCATTTTACTCATAATGTCCTCCTCAAATAAATATTACAATATTATTTTATAAGGATAAAATTAAATTGTCAAGCTTTTTTTCGAACAAAGGTTTGCGATAATCCGTTATTCATCAAAAAAACACCCTGAATTTTAAAAATCTGCCTAGAGAATTTTCAAAATTCGCATAAAAAAAGAACCAAATTTTAATTTTCTTTTGGTCCTAAAATAAGCTTCTTATTAAGATTAAAATACTCTATCATAGAAATTATTGACATGATAGCTGCGAAATATACTAGAAAATCTGCAACTCTAATATTCCAAAGTTCAAATGGTAAATTATAAAAGAATACTAAAACTAATCCCACCATCATAGAAGCAGTTTTAATCTTACCAGATTTAATCGCTGCCACAACTTTACCTTTACTAGAAGCTTGCATCTTAATAGCATCTACAATAGTATCTCTAAATATAATAATAACAGGAATAGCAACAGGAATAAATCCTTTATAAGAAAGTATTATTAAAGCACTATTTACTAATACTTTATCAGCTATTGCATCTAACATTTTTCCTAAATCAGTAACCTCGTTATTCTTTCTAGCCAAATGTCCATCTAAGAAATCCGTTAAACTTGCAATTATAAAGATAACTCCCGCAATTATATATTCTGTTTTTATATAGATACCACTAACTTCAATCTGTGGAAAACTAAATCCAACCAAATAAAATGGAAATATTAAAATAATAATCATTATAATAGTTAATATAATTCTTAAAACAGTTAACTTAGTAGGTGTATTCATAAACACTTATTCCTTTCAATTCACTTGTAACTGCAGGTTCCCTATTTATAGTTTTAATAACAATTATTGAAATAATAATTGCAAGTAAAAAAATGATACCTGTAATTACAAATGGCAACTTCTTAATTTTTCTTTTATATTCTTTTGTATAAGGGGACTGAATTTTCTTTGTATTTTCTAATCCTTCCTCTTCTTCTTTCATCTTCTTCGCTTCCATTATATCATCTAAAGAAATCTTAGAGGTATGTTCAAATAAAAAATCATTAAATTCATCCTGTATCTTATCTTCACTAAGTCCTAAGTATTTAGCATATTCCTTAACTAGTTCTCTCATATAATAAACATCTTTAAAAGCTCTTACATTAGCACTCTCTATATTTTCAAGATAAGAAACATCAACATTCAAGTCACTCGCTGCCTCTTCTAAACTAACACCATTACTTCTTCTTGTATCCTGAAGATAATATCCTAACTCTTTCATAGACTTATCTATTCTCCAATCTATAATTAATATTTAATAAGCCATGTTCTGTACCTATTTCTAGGTGACAAGTATTTATCTACTATTTCTAGTCCTTAAAAAGATTCATTTCTCTTCTTAAAGCTCCCCTACCATAATTTGGGTTTCTCACTCGTGGGGTTTACCGCGTTTCATCCATCTAGTTTCCTAGATGCTCGTCTCTGTGGCACTTTACAAGTCTTCACCATAGAAACTCCTTAGATAAAGACTAAGCCGTTAGTGTTAAACACTACCTTAAGTTATTTTTTCCTTAAGCACGAACACTACAATCATCGCAGACTGTGTGAGCATGGACTTTCCTCTAGGAATTAATCCCAGCACTTGTCTAAAATACTAATTATCATCTCTTCCGTAAACTTCTTTTTCAAGTTGACTAAGTCTTCTTAGAATATCAAGATTACTAACTTCAGTTGTATCAGTATTCTTTCTAGCAATCTCCACATTCATCTTAGCATTTCTAAGGTCCTGTTTCAAAGCCATAATCTCTCTTAATAATTCAGCTTTCTCTTTCTCTAAACTATCAATAATCGCAAAAAATTGTTCATAATCACCAATTATAACATCAAGAAACTGATCAACTTCTTTAAGACGATACCCTCTTGTATCAATCTTAAAATCCTTTTCTAAAATTTCCTGGGGTGTTAATGTTATTTTATTCTGATACATCCAAATCACCAATCCCTTTACACTCTTATTTTAGAAAATATTAGAGTTTTTGTCAATCTTTTCTAGAAGAACTTCTGCATCTCTTAATATTAAGGCTTCTTTAATTTTATTACTAAGGCTAGACAATATTAATATTACATCATTATTATTCATAAGTATCAGACTCCTTAAATACATAGTAATATAATAAGGAAATAATAACAACAAATTCGACAAAACAAGTTTTTCTTTGACATTATACTAAATAGTAGTATAATAATAAGCAAATTTTAGGGAGGAACACATTATGGATATACTTAATTACATAGAAAGTTTTACAAACAACAAAGATTTAATGGAATTATTTGCACTAAACAACTATGAACCTATAGGGTGGTTTGGATTAAAAAATATAAAAAGTAAAAAAATAGAAAGATTAGCTATCAATATAGATAAAAGCAATCCAAATCGAGTTCACTTTAAAGGAAAAAATATTTACTTCACCCTTAATACAAATAGTAAAGGAGAAATATATTTAGACCATCTATTAATTGGTGATGTAGAAAAAGAAGAATTTGATTTTAGTTTTAGACACAATATCACTGAAAATAAAATAATTGTTAAACTAGTTGATGATAAAAATGTAAAGCACATATATAATATAAAAAATAATACTATTAATATAGAAAGACAATCTATTAAAAATAAACTACCAAAATATCAAACTAGAAACTACAATATAAAAGATTATGCTAAACAAAAAGATGAATACAAATACAAACATTTTTATATTTTTAAAGATGAATATGGTAATATTAAATTATCTAACCAAAGCAAAGAATATAATAATAACTGTTTAAAAGAATTTTTAATTTTAGAAAAATCATTTATAGGTATTACACCATATATTGAAAAAAGAATTTTATTTTTAAGTGAAGCTATTAACACTGTTGCAAATTCTGATGCAAGACTATATGAAATAAAAAGAAAAACAGGTATAACAAAAACTTCTGAAGAAAATAATAAAATCTATAAATTTACTAAAAAGAAAAATAATCAATAATTATAGATATTTCTAAAAAGATATAGTATAATTGTTAATAGGTGATAAAGATGAATTATCCTAATGGGATAAAAAAAAGTCATGAACAAATAATTAATTATTCACATCGTGGTATGACTCTAGAAGATGATATAAACGAAACAAATAGTTATTATAGAGATAAAGATATTGCATATATATATAAGAAACCAACTCCTATAAAAGTCACTAAAGTTGATTTTAGAAAAGATAGAACTTCTACTATTAAAGAAGCTTTCTATATGGAACCATCAAC
>CAMLTY010000039.1 GCA_946486465.1 uncultured Mycoplasmatota bacterium | reverse complement strand
AATATTAGTAATGAGGTATATGATGAAATAAGAAAAATATTAGAGTGAGGTGATTATATGACAATAAGAGAATATGCAGAAGATGTTAATAGAAGTGTTGAAGATATAGTTAAACATATGGAAAGTCTTTCTATGGATATAAGTGATTTAGATAGATTTCTTAGTGATGATGAGATTATCCTTCTAGATAATTCTTTTCAAGATGAAGAAGATTATGTAGAAGATGCTCCAGATGAAGAGATGATTAAAGACTTCTCTTTAGATGAGAAAGCTGAACAAATTGCTTATGAAGCTAATCTTACAAATGACCACGAGATTAAGACAAGTAAAGTAAAGAAAGCTAAGAAGCAAGATAAAGATAAGAGTAATTTTAGACAAGAAAGAAAGAAAATCTATAAACATAAAGAGAAACTACAAAGTAATGAACAAGTAGTAGATGAGAATGTTTTACTATATAAAGAAGGTATGACTGTTAAAGAACTTGCAGATCTTTTAGATGTTTCTACAGGGGAAATTATTAAGAAATTAATGGGGCTAGGTATTATGGCAACCTTAAACAATTCTCTTAGTTTTGATAGTGTTGAAGTACTTGCCTTAGATTATAATAAAACAGTAAAAAAAGAAGAGACGGCAGATATTTCTAATTTTGAAAATTATGAGATTGAAGATAAGGAAGAAGACTTAGTAGAACGTCCTCCTGTTGTTACTATTATGGGACATGTTGATCATGGTAAGACAACTCTTTTAGACTATATTAGAGAAAGTAATGTAGCAGGTGGAGAAGCTGGTGGTATTACTCAAGAAATTGGAGCGTATCAAGTGGAATGCAAAGGTAAGAAGATAACCTTTATCGATACACCAGGACATGCTGCTTTTACGGAGATGAGAGCAAGAGGAGCTAGTGTTACTGATATAGTTATCATTATCGTAGCAGCAGATGATGGAGTTATGCCTCAGACTAAGGAAGCAATTGATCATGCTAAAGCTGCTAAAGTTCCTATCATTGTTTGTATTAATAAAATAGATAAACCTGAAGCTAATGTAGATAGGGTAATGACTGGTTTAGTCGAAGCAGGACTTACTCCAGAGGAGTGGGGTGGAGATACGATTGTTACTAAAATCTCTGCTAAAACTGGAGAAGGCGTTGATGAACTACTTGAAAATATTTTATTAATCGCTGAGATGAGTGAATTAAAAGCTAATCCTAATCGTTATGCAACTGGTGCTGTTCTTGAAAGTAAAATGGATAAACATGTAGGAGCATTAGCAACTTTGTTAATCCAAAATGGTACTTTAAGATTAGGTGATCCTATTGTTGTAGGAACAGCTTTTGGTAAGGTTAGAACGCTTAAAGATGATTTAGGAAGAAACATAACCACTGCTCCTCCATCTATGCCAGTAGAGATAACAGGACTATCTAGTGTTCCAAGTGCTGGAGATAAATTTATGGCTTTTGAAACGGAAAAACAAGCTAAACAAATAGCAAGTGATAGAGCTTTAAGAGAAAAACAAGCTGACACTAATAGAACTGGTATGAGTTTAGAAGAGTTATTTGGAAAAATTAATGAAGGTTTAAAGGAGATAAATGTTATATTAAAAACAGATACTAATGGTAGTTTAGAAGCTGTTAGGTCATCTTTAGAAAAGATTGATGTAGAAGGCGTTAAAATAAATATTATTCGTGGTGCAGTTGGTGGTATTACAGAAAGTGATATTGTTCTTGCAGGGGCTTCTAATGCTATAGTAATTGGCTTTAATGTTAGAGGAAGTAATAAAGTTCAAGATATGGCAAAAGAATATGGTATCGAGATTAGAACATATGATATTATATATAAAGTTGTTGAAGATATGGAAAAAGCTATGAAAGGTATGTTAGAGCCAATTTATGAAGAAAAAGTTACTGGTACGGCTGAAATACGTCAACTATTTAAATTTTCTAAAGTTGGTATGATTGCAGGTTGTCATGTAACTTCAGGTATTATTAAAAATAATGATAAAGCCAGAGTAATAAGAGATGGTATTGTCATTTATAATGGTTCTATAAAGTCACTTCAGCACGAAAAAGACCAAGTTAAGGAAATATCTAAAGATCATGATTGTGGGCTTACTTTAGATAATTTCCAAGACTATAAAGAAGGAGATACTATCGAAGTATATGAACTTGTAGAAATAGAAAGATAATTTATTTAGAAAAAGCTTTCCTAATAACAGGAGAGCTTTTCTTATATTAAAACCTTTGTTTTTTGTGTTTTCTCTATATAGATATTTTTAGATTTATTTAAGCAATCTTTTGTTAAAGTAATAACATCTATTTCGCTCATATCAAGAATAATAGAAACCTCTTCGCTAGTAAAGAAGCGTTTACTAAAATATCCTAATCTAAGAGCTAAAGCTACTTTTTCTTTTAAAGTACAAGTACTCACATAATCTTTAAAAATCGATTGTTCTAGATTATTTACCCCTTCTAAGATGTTTTCTTTCTCTATACATTTTAAATCACTATAATCTATATCAAGACTAGTATTTTCCTTAAAATTTTCTCTAGTAATAAATTCAACTGTAAAATTAGGCCATAATATTATATCTAAGTTATTACCTATAGCCATATTTTTTACCACATTAACAGTACAATTATTTTTTATACTTTCTAATTCTTGAAGATTTAAATTTATTTTTTTACCTATTTGACTATCGCTTTGATAGACAAGATTATTATTTCTGATAAAACAAAATTCTTGTAGAAATCTTATCTCTTCGCTTGTAAATCTAATAGCGAGGTTTTTAATATCACTATCTGTCATAAGACTTGGATATATAAGTAAAGCTTCTCTTTTTAGTGATTCATTAGTATGCAATCTATTAATCAATATACTTTTACTAGAACTATAACTACTTGGACTAGAATATCCTAATCTTAAAGTAATCTCATCAGTACTTAACTTATCCTCATCTTCCGATGCCATTATAGATAACAACTCTTTGTTTTTATCAGATAATTTAGTGCTTTCTTTCTCTTTTTTCATTATAATATTAGGGAATCTACTTATAACTTTTAGATATAAATCTTTATTAGCTTTTATTTTTCTTAGGAGGTTATATTTTCTATTACTAAACTCAATTATACTTTTAAAACCTGCCATTTCTGCTAGCTCCTTATTAGTTAAATCACCATGTTCATTCAAAAGAGTTAACATTTTCCTTTCTTTTTCTGTTAGGCCAAATTCGTCTTTTTTATTTTGGTCCTCTCCTAAATCTAAAGTTTTTAAATCTTCTAAAACTAATAAAGCATGAGCTAACAAGTATTTACTTTTCTTAAGTTCTAAGATAGCAGTATGTTTTATATAATTAAAGCGATTAATACTACTAAAACCATTTTCCTTTAGTTCTTCTTCATCATTTATAATATCACTAGAGTTCCTTAATTTTAAAGCTCTAAAAGCAGAAGCTGTTAATCTAGGCATTGTTATAAAATTTCTTATATCTAAACTAGGATATAACTTATCAATGTAATCTAAAAGTAGACTATCAGATTTAATTCGTCCTATAAATTTATTCCGTTCTGTAATAAAATCCTCAATGCTTTTAAATCCTGCTTTTTTTATTTCATCTTCAGTTATTGTCATTTTATTATAACTATCAAGTAAATTTAACATTGTAACATCATATTTATTTAAACGAACCTTTCTCTTAAAATTAGTTGCAATTAAGCTATTTTTACCATCATCTAATTTCTTTAATTTTACTTTTACATCAATACTTCTTTCTATAAGAGTATCTTTAATATTAGAATATTTCTCTAATAAATTCTCTAAATTATTTCCAATATTTAACAGTTTAAATATATTCTTTAATTCTTTTTTTATTTCATAAATGCTTGTATTATTCTTTCTAGCTAATTTTTTAAGTGTTATATCTTTATCAAAAACTCCACAGTAATCTATTAGAAGCATAGTCTGTTTTTCAGATAATACATTATTCTTATTTTCAAAAAAACTTTCTCTTTCCTTAAGCAAAGCTTTATAATTAGGAAAAATACTTTCGATATTATATTCATCTTTTTGAAGTTTCTCTATAATTTCTATCACTTCATCAAGTTTAAATCTTAATCTATCAGCTATTTCTCCTCTAGATAAGTATTCATCATTCTCTTTTGTTAAGTAAAGCTTTATAACATCATATTCTTTTTGGCTTAAATTACTTGTATCAGTATTTTTATCATTATTCTTTATAAGTGCTTTAATATGAAATAAAAATGGCAATTTAACATTAGCCGTATAAGTTTCCATAGCTCTTTTTAAAATCTCATTAACAGTAGCATCCTCACCTTTAATACCAGATTTTTCTAATTCTTCTTTAATCTTATTCTTAAAAAAATTAATTCTTGCACTATTACCGTTTTTTATATCTTCTATTACTTTATCATCTCTTAACATATATAATCCCCCCGCATCGCTTCTATTATATCTTAATTTAAAAAAATATGCTATACTTAATTAGAGAAAGGATTGATATTATGAATATTAAAATAGAAAGAATTAATCATATGATTATGGAAGAAGTTAGTAAAATATTAATGTTAGAAGTAAAAGATGAAAATATAAATTTTGTAACTGTTACTGATTGTGATACTTCTAATGACTTAAGTTACTGTAAAATATATGTTACTGTTTTAGAACAAGAAAAAAAAGATGAGATACTAAAAGCTTTAAATAATGCAAGTAGTTTTATAAGAGGAGAGCTTGCTAAAAGAATAGAGATAAGACATATTCCAGAGTTAAAGTTCTTATATGATGAATCTATTTCTTATGGAGAGCATATTGATAGTATTATAGATAAGATAAAAGGGGAATAAGATGAATTATAAAACTTTGGTTAATAAAAATCATCCTTATAATAAAGATTACTTTAATAATTTTATTTTGCAAAAAGTAAAAGGTAGTGATGGAGGAGAGTATCTACTTGAAAAAAAGACTTTAAAAGCTTATTTAGATTTAAAAAAAGATTTAGAAAAAGATAATATTGAAATATCTATTAATAGTGGTTATAGAACAATAGAAGAACAAGAAGAAACTAAAAGTAAATATTTAAGAATTTTTGGTAGTTCATATACTAAAAAATATGTTGCAGAACCAGGTTTTTCTGAACATCATACTGGGCTTTGTTTTGATATAGATATTATTGTTAATGGTAAAGTGGTAGATGAATATCAAGATTTAACACCATATATGAATATTTTTAATAAGATAATTATGAGATTAAAAGATTATGGTCTAATACTTAGGTATCCTAAAGGTAAAGAAGATATAACGGGATATAGTTATGAGCCATGGCATTATAGATATGTAGGTAAGTCTACTGCTAATATCATAACAGATAATAATTTAACTTTAGAAGAGTATGATGAGTTATATAATAAAAGTGGGGTTTTATTAGTAAATAAACCTAAGGGCTTGACTTCAAGAGATGTTGTTAATAAGTTAGAGAAAGTATTTGATACTAAGAAAATAGGCCATAATGGGACTTTGGATCCTATGGCTGAAGGACTTTTAGTTATTACTATTAATAGGGCGACAAAGATAAATGAATTATTAACTTGTACTGATAAAGAGTATATCGCAAGTGTTAAAGTAGGAGTAGAAACAGATACTTTAGATTTAGAAGGTAATATTGTAAAGACATGTGATAAAAAAATATCTAAAGATATGTTAGATAATTTATTTAAAGAGTTTATTAGAGAATATCTTCAAGAAGTACCAAAGTACTCTGCTATTAAAGTTAATGGTAAGAAGTTATATGAATATGCTAGAAGTAATAAAGATGTAGAACTACCTAAGAGAAAAGTTATAATTAAAGAATTAGAATTATTGGATTATAAAGAAGATTCTTTTAAGTTTAGATGTGTTGTATCTAAAGGAACTTATATTAGAAGTTTAATTAAAGATATGGGAGAGTTTTTAGGTATACCATGTACTATGAGTAGTTTAATAAGAACGAGACAGGGTAAGTTTAGATTAGATAATGCTGTTGATTTAGAAGAAGTAACTATAAATAGTAAGTTAATTACTATTAGTGATGCTCTAGATATAGAAACAAAAGAAATAGATGATATGAACTATAAAAGGATAGTTAATGGGGCAGGTATTGATAATAGTTATAATATTAAAGATAAAGTTCTATTTGTGAAAGATAATAGAGTGGTGGCTATTTATCAGAATGTTAATAATAAATTGAAATGCTTTAAAATGTTAAACGAGACTAGTTAAGTCTCGTTTTTATATCATTAGAAATTATTTCTGTACAAAGTTTAATAAAAGATTTAATGTTATCAATATTAAAAGAATAAGAGTATCCTTTTTTACTATTTTCTACTATTATTCCCATTTGGTCTACAATAATTTGTAATTTATCAAGAGGGATCTCATCAAACTTAATATTAGGTATTTCTATATCTTCATAGAATAAAGATAAGTCTAAGTTATATTCTTCTATTAGTAAGATATTTAAATTACTATAATCATTATAAATAATTTTCGTAAGTTCTTCTTTATTACACTTCATTTTATTTCCATTTAATAATTTAATATAATCATTACTATTAGTTATTTCCGATATAAAATATTTAAACCATAAGTAGTCTGTAAATAAATGAATATAATAGCCCATAATAAAAGGCTCAGTTAGATTAGATTGATACTTATCTAAAAAATCATTAAGATTAGGTAAATCACTATCTTTATTAGTTAAGAAATGGCTTTTTAATTTAGATTATCCTATTTGTTTACTAATATCTGGAGCGATTGTTCCTAAGAATAGTTCTTTTTCATTCATGTGTAAATCTTTATTAATTTCTTTTGCCACTGCTATATGTATAATTGCACTTGCCACATTATCACCATAGTGATTTTAGCATATTTTTTATAAAAATAATAGACAAAATGAGAAAAATATAGTATATTATAAGCGTTACCTATTCCTAGTAGTTGGAGTTCTTCCTTACACCAATTACCGAGAATAAGGTGAATAAATTTAAGAAAGGAAGGTAAAAATGGCTTTAACAAAAGAAGAGAAACAAAAAATCATTAAAGATTTTGGTGTTAATGAACATGATACTGGTTCTGCTCCTGTTCAAATCGCAATTTTAACTAAAGAAATTGAAAATTTAACAGAACATTTAAAGACTCATATTCATGATCATCATTCAAGAAGAGGTCTTTTAATGAAAGTTGGACAAAGAAGAAATATGCTTAATTACTTAGCTAAGAAAGATGTTGCAAAATATCGTGAAGTAGTTAAGAAGTTAGGTTTAAGAAAATAGGACTCCAAAGAGTTCTTTTTTCTTGACCGCTATAGTTTTTTACTTATAATAAGTTGTCAGAAAAGAGGAGATGATATGAATATGAAAAATTATGAGTTTAAGAATAAAAAAATAAAAGATAATACTACTGATGTAGTTAACTTTGTTGTTGGTGATGTTAGGATGTATGTTGATCTAGAGCATATTAAAAGTATATTAATTGATGTAGGTGTTTCCTTATTGAGAACAAAACAACAAGGCTATGTTCCACTAAAATATTTTCCTAGAACAGTTAGAGGACTTTCTGATGAAAAGAAAATTATGGAATTGTGTTTTAAAATAACTGAACTAGAAAAAAGTGCTATGAAAAAATTCATGAATTCACAGATAGAATCCGTTAGCGATATGGGGAAAGTATTTACTACTGGTGATATTATTATTGGAGATAGTAATCATGCTAGCAATGGTATTTATGTTCCATATGTAGATGAAACTAGTGTTATTACTAAGGAAGATATAGTTGATCCTAAAGTAAAAAAATTAATCAAAGAGTATTATATTGATAAAATATAGAAAGAAAGAGTAGAAATTTCTTTCTTTTTCTGTTATTATACTAATAGATTTTGGAGGAAGTATAAATGTATGAATGCTAATAATGTTTATATAGGAGTTACTTTAGATAATAAAGAAATATTACTTTATAGGGAATCTAGAGATAAAGTTATTAATTTAATGACTAAAGAATATGTAGAACCTAGTGATATTCAGGTAGATAAATTAATTCCTTATACTAGATTAAAGAAATATCAACATCAACTAAAGGGAACAATAATTAGAACGTTTGAAAAAGATAGAAGTAAAAAGCTTGATGTTAGGAATATTTTTATAGGTAATATATTACAAACTACTGATTATAAGTTTGTAAAAGGTTATAATTGTGATTTGCCTATGATATTTTGGGGTGCTAAGTATCATATATCGAGTCAAATAATTAAAGAGAAAGCCTTACTTTATCGAATAAAGAAAGGTTGTGAATTATCTACTCTTAGTCGTGGAGTTTTATATGAAAGTGAATTTATTGATTTAGAAACAGAGATAAAGTATTCTAATAAGGATTTTAGTGAAGCTGGTGGATTTTTTGTAGATCCTAAAATGACTCCTTATTTATCAGTAGTAAAGTATGATGGACCTATGGAAGAAAAAAGAATGGTATTAAAGAAATATAGAGAAAGAAGAGGGAAGTAAGATGAGTAAGAAAGTATATGAATATGATTTTTATGGAAAGAAAATAGTAGTAGAATATGGAGAACTTGCTAAACAAGCGAGCGGTTCTGTTTTGGTTAGATATAATGATACTGTTATATTAACGGCTACTGTTATTAATAAGAAAGCTAATTTATTAAGTGATTTCTTTCCATTAACCGTAAACTATCAAGAGAAACTTTATTCTGTTGGAAAGATTCCTGGAGGATTTATAAAACGTGAAGGAAGACCAACAGAAGCGGCAACGTTGGCAGCAAGAATGATTGATAGACCAATGAGGCCTTTATTTAAGGAAGATTTTAAGAATGAAGTACAAGTTATTAATACAGTTCTATCAGTTGATCAAGATTGTTCTCCTGAACTAACAGCAATGTTAGGTTCATCTATAGCAACTATGATAAGTGGAGCACCTTTCTTAGGCCCTATCGCTGGTGTTAAAGTAGGTTATATTGATGGAGAATACATTATCAATCCAACCGTAGAAGAATTAGAAAAAAGCGAATTAGACCTTACAGTGGCAGGAACATTTGACGCTATTAACATGGTAGAAGCGGGGGCTAAACAGGTTAGTGAAGAGATTATGCTTGAAGGATTAATGAAAGGTCATGAAGCGATAAAAGAGTTATGTAAGTGTCAGGAAGAAATAATCTCTGATATTGGCGTTACACCTTTTGAGTATGAGAGTTTAACTATTGAAGATAACTTAAGAGATGAAGTAACTAAACTAATAGAGAAAGACTTAGATGAAGCTTTAAGGATTAAAGAGAAGTTAGAGCGTTATGGTAAAATTGATGAAATAAAAGATAATTTATTAGAAAAATATAAGGAAGATAATAAAGAGTTAGAAGATGAGGAGTTAGATTTATTACTTGTTAAAGTAGAGAAGATATTTAGTGATGTAGAGTATCGTTTATTTAGAAATATTGTCGTTAAAGAAAAGATTAGATCTGACGGTAGAAAGATGGATGAAATTAGACCACTATCAACTGATATAGATTTACTTCCAAGAACTCATGGTTCTGCTTTATTTACAAGGGGAGAAACACAGTGCCTTGCAGTTACTACTTTAGGAGCTTTAGGTGAACATCAAATTCTTGATGGATTAAGTCTAGAAGATGAAAAAAGATTTATGTTACATTATAACTTCCCACAATTTTCAGTTGGTGAGACAGGAAGATATGGGGCACCAGGTAGAAGAGAAATAGGTCATGGTGCTTTAGGTGAAAGAGCCTTACTTCAAGTAATACCTAGTGAAGATGAATTTCCTTATACAATTCGTGTTGTCTCAGAAATACTAGAAAGTAATGGTAGTAGTTCACAAGCTAGTATTTGTGCTGGTTGTATGAGCCTAATGGCAGCAGGTGTTCCTATAAAGTCTCCAGTTGCAGGTATTGCCATGGGACTTATTACTAGTGATGATGATTATACAATTCTAACAGATATCGCTGGAATGGAGGACCATTTAGGAGATATGGACTTTAAAGTAGCAGGTACTGCTAACGGTATAACAGCTTTACAAATGGATATTAAAATAAAAGGAGTTACTAAAGAAATATTAAAAGAAGCTTTAGAACAAGCAAAGAAAGCAAGACTTGAAATACTTGAAGTTATTAAAAAGCAAATACCTGAACCTCGTAAGGAAGTATCTAAATATGCTCCTAAGACTAAAGTATTCTATATTAATCCTTCTAAGATTCGTGATGTTATTGGTAAAGGTGGAGAGATGATTACAAAGATTATCTGTGATGCTAGTAATGTAACTGATGTTAATAACATTAATGCCGTTAAAGTAGACTTAGAAGATGATGGTAGAGTAATTGTATATCATAGTGATCAAGATATCATTGATAAAACAGTTAAGATGATTGAAGATGTAGCAAGAGAAGTAGAAGTTGGTAAAGTCTATGAAGCGAAAGTAGTCGCTGTTCATGATTTTGGATGCTTTGTAGAAGTATGGCCTGGTTGTGAAGGATTAGTTCATGTATCACAACTAGATACTAAACATATTGACAAAGTAGAAGATGTTGTAAAAGTAGGAGATA
>CAMLTY010000038.1 GCA_946486465.1 uncultured Mycoplasmatota bacterium | reverse complement strand
GTATTAATAAAAAAACTTGTTTTTTTTCAGTTATTATTTAAATAAATAACATAGTTTTATTAAAATTAAAAGAGTATTTTTCTTAAATCATATTACGAAATCTCGTAACTAATTTATTACAATTTCCCTTGCTATAGAGAAATTAATATGATACTATTTATATAGAGAACATTTAATGGTTGGGTGGGCCTCAGAAAGGAGGCTAATATATGAACAAGAAAGATTGCTTAATGTCTTCCTTAATCATCATATTATTTCTTCAAAATCTCATATTTTTATTCATGATACTTACTTTAATATAGAAGAAACCACCTAGCTCAGCAATGATTTAGGTGGTTCTTAACATAATTTTATTATTCGAGGCCACTCAACATGCCATTATTAAGTGTTCTCTCTTTTTTATTTTATGTAAATTTCTTTTACATATTCATAGTATCATACATATCAACTTTTGTCAAAAAAATATTAGTAGAGATGATGACATTAGTTTTAAAAAAATGTATAATTAAGTGGGAGGATATATATGAAAGATATAGATTACAAACAAATTCAAAAATTTTATAATGAATACAATAATGATAAAAATAACAAAATAGTTGAAAATGCTATGAAAAAAATAGGCATGGAAAGTTTTTGCTTAAATACTGATATTATTAATAGAACTCCAAATGTTTTTAATATAGAATTGCCTAATACTAAAATATATGACCAAGAAGATTCTTGGCTATGTTGGCTTTATGCAGGAATAAATTTTATTGAAAGTAATATTGCTAATAATCTTAACATTTTACCTACAGATATAAATTTATCAGTAAATTATCTTTCTTTTTTTGATAAACTAGAAAAAGCTAATACTTTTTATAACAGAATAATTGAAAAAGATAATTTTGATTTAAAAACTGAAGTAAATAAATATTAGAGTTGTTCGGAAACCTCTAAAAAGGGGTTAACAAAATTATAAAAATGTGATAAATTAATATTGGTTAGACATGAGGTAGGAATTAAGAAAGTAGCCTTTATGGAGCAACTAATCATGTTTAACCAATAATGATTCCTTAGTTGTTCCATAAAGGTTATTTTGAGGTAAAAAGAATAAAAATAGATCAATATAGTGAAGAAAAATTAGCAAATCTAACTAATAAAAAATTTAAAAGATTAATGGGAGTTAAAAGAGAATGCTTTAATGTTATGGTTGAAGCAGTAGAAAATGCATATAAAGAAAGACATAAAAAAGGTGGCAGACCAAGCAATTTTAAATCTAGAGAAAAAGTTATTGTTCTTCTCTTATACATAAAGAATTATAATGCTATGGAAGATTATGGTATTCAATTTGATCTTCCTAAAAGTGTTGTTTGTGATTATGTTCCTGAAGTGTTAGAAGTATTATTATCAAACAAAAACTTTACTTTATTTGGTAAAAAACATACAAAGTTTGATTCATCAGAAGATAGGCTTTTAGATGTAACTGAGATAAGAATTTTAAGACCAAAATATAATCAAAAAGATAAATATTCTGGTAAAAAACATTATCACACAATGAAAATACAGATAATTAAAGGTAAAATTACTGGTTTTATTTATGAAATACAAATAGGTCCTGGAGAAGAACATGATTTTCATTTATTTAAAAGAACATTTGAAGGTAGTCCTGATAATATTACTTATACAGCAGATTTGGGATATATTGGAATTAATAAAATTACTAATGGTAACACACCATATAAAAAATCTAAAAAACATCCATTAACAGAGAAAGAAGAAGAATATAATAAAGAATTAGCAAAAGAAAGAATTTATATTGAACATACAAATTCTTGGATTAAAAGATTTAAAATACTTAGTACTAAATTTAGAAACAACTTAAAATATTTTGCATCTTTTGCAGTTTTGGTTTGTGCTCTTTTTAATTTAGATATTGCTTAAATTTAGTTTCCGAACAACTCTATTATATAGAGGATGCATTTTATGAAGGAGGACGTTTTACATTCTTCAAAGAGCTAGTAAATAAATATGGTATAGTTCCAGAAGATGTAATGCCTAAATCTTTTGATAGTAAAAATTCGGAACAACTAATAAGACTCTATAATGAAAAATTAAAAAAAGATATGTTTAAATTATTAAAATTAAAAGAGAATAACACTTCAAAAGATGAACTTTATCTTAGAAAAGAAGAAATGTTAAAAGAAAATTACAACCTCTTATCTAAATGCTTAGGCTCTATTCCTCTATCTTTCACATATGAATATAAAGATAAAGATGGAAAACTAATTAAATTAGAGAATGTAACTCCTATAGAGTTTAAAAATAAATATTTATCTATCAACTTAGATGATTATGTAAGTATTGCCAATGTTCCTATGTATAATACTGAATATAATAAACTTTATAGAAAAGAATATAATGAAAATATTTATGATAAATATGTTGAATTTATTAATAAGCCTATCGATGTATTAAAGGACTTAGCAGTTAAACAATTAAAAGATGGTATGCCTGTTTATTTTGCTTGTAATATTGATAAAATGAGAGATAGAAAATCAGGTATATTAGATTCAAACTTATATAATTATAAAGAGGTATTTAATATAGATTTATTAACTAAAGAAGAAGCTTTAAATAGCTTTGATATTTACTATCAACATTTAATGGTTATAACAGGAGTTCATATTGAGGATAATATAACTATTAGATGGAAAGTTGAAAATAGTTATGGTGATAAATTATATAAAGATGGTTATTATATAATGAATGATAATTTCTTTAACGATTTTGTTCTTATGGTAATAATTAATAAGAAATATTTAAGTAAGGAAGACCTAGAATTATTTAATACAAAGCCAACGATAATAGACAGATATAATCCATTTTAAAAGACTTATGATTTTTTTATCCATAAGTCTTTTATTTCTAGCAATATAAAACAAAAGCCACCTAACTCACAACTGTTGAATTAGGTGCGTACCCTTTTACAGGAGAAACACTTAACACAAGCGACATTAAATGTTCTCTTTTTTTATTGTATGTAAATTTCTTTTACATATTCATAGTATCATAAATATATATTTTTGTCAAAAAATTATTTTTGGCAATTAGGACAATAATAAGTTCCTCTTCCACCTACTTTAGTAACAACAAGTTTCTTTCCACAGTCTGGACAAATACCATCTTTCTTACCATGAACAGATAATTCATTTTGAAATAAGCCATGTACTCCTTCTGCAGAAGTAAAACTCTTAATAGTAGTACCTCCCATAGTAACAGCTTTATCTAATATTATTTTTGTATTTTTAATAATAGCATTCGCTTCATCTATACTAATACTATCTGCTCTTCTTAAAGGATTTATATGAGATGCAAATAGGATTTCATCATCATAAATATTACCAATGCCAGTAATAATCGATTGATCAAGTAAAGCTGTTTTAATAGGCACTTTCTTCTTTTTTAAAGCTTCTAATAAATAACTAGGAGTTAGGCTTTTATCATAATACTCTAATCCTAAATCAGAAAGTGGTTTTAAATTATAAATTTGTTCTTTTGGTAAACATGCCATTTTTCCAAACTTTCTAACATCATTAAATCTCATATCTGTATTATCAGTAAAAGTAATAATAACGTGTTCATGTTTTTCTTTAGGTACACTAGGATCTCTAAAGAAGAACTTTCCTTCCATTCTTAAATGACATATTAAAGCTTTAGTTGTAAGAAAGATAACTATCCATTTACCTCTTGTTGTAATAGATTCAATTTTTTCACCTACTAAATCTTTCATAAACTTATCTATATCACCAATAATTATATTATCCCAGTAAACATCTACTTTCTTAATAGTCTTACCTATAATAATATGCTCTAATGTCTTACTTACTGTAATTACTTCTGGTTTTTCAGGCATTATTAATCACTTCTTCCTTTTTATCTAGTATATCTCCATTGCTTAAAATAAGTGCATTTACCTTCTTCATTAACAGATATTTGAAATATTCCATCTATTTGTTGTCTAATATTACTTGGCATTAAAGTTCTAGTCATTTGCCAATTAATAATACATAATTCATCAGTGTAAGAAAGTATTTTGTATTGATAATCAATATCTTTTTGGTTATCGGCTACAACATTCCATAAATTTGTAACTTCAATAAAATCTTTGCATGGCGAATCTAATGGATTTTCATAATATTTTACATTTTTATCTAATGTATTGAGAGTCCTTTCCCAATTTAATTCTTTCCAAGAATCCATAAATTCATCCATCCAATCTTGATATCTTTTTTCTAACATTCTTTCTAACCTCCTATTAATTAATTTTCTATAAAACTAGTATAACATATTACCAGATTTATGTAACTCTTATTTCAAATCTAATTTATATAGTCTTTCTATTCTTTGCTCTTTTTTAAAAGTATCAACTTCTTCTAAAAAAGCCCATCCAAATTTCTCATATAAACCTATATGTTTTGTATATAGAAATATCTCACCAAAATTAATATTCTCTTTAGCATTATCAAATACACTTTCTAATAGCTTTCTTCCATAGCCTTTACCTCTATATTTCTCATCTATATAAACATTGGCAAGCCAAGGATAAATATCTGGTCTAACACTTAAGTCATCATAAGTAAATTGATACATACCAATAATTTTATTATCTAAAAACATGCCATAAGTTTGAGGTAATCTATTTTCTTCCATACTGTGTTGCATAAAACATCTAACCGCATCTTTTACTATATCCATCACGTTTGCCCCACCAATTATACATCCATTCAGTTAATTTATCTAATGTTTCATTATCAACATTTACTAATTTTCTAACTTCCAAATTTTCCATTTAAAACTTCTCCTACTTAGCTTCATACCAATCATTACCTGTTTCAATATCTACTTTTAAAGGAACATCTAACTTAATAACATTTTCCATCTTATCTCTTACTAACTCTTTAACTTCCTCTAACTCATCTTTATAAACATTTAAAACAAGTTCATCGTGTACTTGGATAAGTATTTTACTTTTTAAATTTCTTTTAGTCATCTCACTATATAAATCTACCATCGCTTTTTTTAATATATCAGCAGCACTACCTTGAATTGGAGTATTAAGAGCCATTCTCTCTCCTCCACTTCTTACCATATAGTTACTACTCTTTAACTCATCAATAACTCTTCTTCTATTCATAATAGTAGTAACATAACCATTTTTATAAGCTTCTCTTTTTTCTTTATCCATATATTCACTAATACCAGGATAAGTCTCTAAATAGTTATCCATAAACTTCTTAGCACTACCTACATCTATCTTTAAATCTTCTGATAGACCAAAACTACTAATACCATAAAGAATTCCAAAATTAACGGCTTTTGCAGTTCTTCTCATAGATTTATCTACATCTTTAATATCTACTTTAAAGATATCGCTAGCGGTCTTAGAATGAATGTCTTTATCTTCTTTAAAAGCCTCTATTAAATTAGTAGCATGAGAAAGTGAAGCAAAGACTCTGAGTTCTATTTGTGAATAATCAGAACTCATAATAATAGAGTTATCTTCAGGTATAAATGCTTTTCTAATTAATCTTGAATAATCACTTCTAATAGGGATGTTTTGTAAATTAGGTTCAGTTGATGATAGTCTTCCTGTTCTAGTTAAACATTGATTAAAGATTGTATGAACCTTACCATCTTCTTTTATCTTATCTAAAAGTCCAACTACATAATTAGCATATAACTTAGTAAGCATTCTATATTCTAATACTTTATTTACTATAGGATGATATGGACTTACTTTATCTAAAATATCTCTACTAGTAGAGTAACTAGTCTCATCTTTTTTTCTCTTTTTGGGATAAGGTAGTTCTAATTTTACAAATAATACTTCACCTAACTGTTTAGGAGAACTTATATTAAACTCACATCCAGCATCTTTATAGATATCTTGTTCCATGTCTTTTATCTTGACTTCTAACTCATCTTTTAATTTTAATAAGTATTCTTTATCTACTCTAATACCAGTAAGTTCCATATCGATAAGAACATAGGCAAGAGGCATCTCTATTTCACTAAATAATTTAGTTTCTCCATATTCATCAATTTTAAGTAGAAAATCACTCTTAGTACTATAGATAAAACTACTCTTTAAGTTACACTGTCTAATAGTCTCTTCAAGTTCTACTTTCTTTCTTCTTTTAAGTGTTCCATAAGTATCTTCAAAAGACTTAATCTCTACATTTAAATCATTCATTAAAGTAGTAATATCATCATTCATTTTATAATCTAATAGATAGGATGCAATCATGGCATCATAGTTACAGTTATTTAATTTTATACCTAGTTTATTTAATAGAATGAAACATTTTTTAACATCATATGTAGATTTAGGAGTATCATTTTCAAATAATTCTTTATACTTAACAATCTCTTCTCCTTTTATAAAACAAGTACCACTAGCATTTGTAAAACTAACTCCTATAATAACTGATTCATTATAGTTATAAGCATCCATTTCTATATAAAAGGAATAATCTTTACTGCTATCAAAGTCTTTAACATCTACTTCTTTTACTTCTATCTTTTTATCATTACTATTATTATCATTATCATCTAAAGTATTACTATCAATACTATTAACTTTTTTAAGTAATGATTTAAACTCTAATTCTTCTAAAATCTCTATATACTCTTTTCTATTAAATCCTTTGTATTTACAATCTTCTAAACTAAATGGAATATCTACATCTCTATATATAGTTGCAAGATCATAACTCATATAAGCATTCTCTTTATCATTAACTAATTTTTCTTTAGTCTTTGGAGTTAATTCATCTACATGAGCATATAAATTATCTAAAGTCTTATATTTTTCTAATAGATTAATTGCAGTCTTCTCCCCAATTCCTTTAACACCCGGTATATGATCAGACATATCTCCCATTAAAGCTTTAAGATCAATCATATTAATAGGTTCAACTTTATATGTTTCTTTAAATACCTCTCTATTAAATCTAATAGAGCCTTTAGTCTTTAATAATTTAACATCTACTTCATCACTAATTAACTGTAATAAATCTTTATCACTTGAGATAATTGTAGCGATAAACTCATCTTCTTCATCTACTTCTTTTGCAAGAGTACCAATTATATCATCCGCTTCATAATTATCTATTTCAAAATGTTTAATACCTAAAGCATCAAGAACTTCCTTGGCTTTAGGAAATTGGCTTCTTAAATCATCTGGCATTTCTTTACGTCCTGCTTTATACTCATCATATTTATCATGTCTAAAAGTCTTACCTTTATCGAAAGCAACCATAATATAACTAGGTTTCTCTTCTTCAATGATTTTATTCATCATATTAATAAAACCATATAATCCATTAGTAGGAAAACCTTTAGAATTTCTCATAATAACTCCACTATAACTAGTAGCATAGTAACTCCTAAATAAAAGATTATTTCCATCAACTAATATTATTTTTTTCATAAACTTCCATCGCCTTTCTTTACTTAACTATCTCCTTCTTTATATTATAATTGATAAAAACAGTAGAGACAATTGATAAAATAAATATTATATAAAATACATTTTCTTCTATATATATTGAAATAACTGATAAGAAACCAAATATAATTACCTCTGTAAAGCATAAACTCATTTGTCCTACTACAGATAATAACTCATTATCTTCTTTATTTTTCTTAATAATGTTTTGAATAGAAGTCTGTATTGAAGTCTCATATACTTTATCAAAGTTATCACTTAACATCTTATTTAAAGATACCAATACCCTATTTTTAGTTAACAAATAAACTCCTGTAATTAAAATCTTAATACCTGAAACTAAACTATTCGCTTTATATATATTTTTATCAGTATATCTACCTATTAAACTTACAGTTATTACTTGAAATAGCAATGATAATACTATAACAGTTCCAAATAAAGTAAAATCATTTAATATAATATACAAATATAATGGAACAAAAAGTCTTTCAATTATATGATTAGTCCTTAAAGCATAAATCACTTTATATTTACTTTTACTTTTCAATAAATATTTAAATGCTTCTTTATATGTATGTTTATTATTCTTAGGCTTATAATCAATTCTTTTTGTAACAAAATATTGTAATAAGTAAAAGATAGCAATAATTATGAGTAAAAAGAAGTTACTATCACTAATAACTCCCCATGTTATTACAATAGTTGCTAAAACCGAACTTATTATTTTTGAAATAAAAATTACGCTATTGAACTTTCCACGATGTTTGCCATCTACATACTTACTGGATAATGTATCACTTAAAGGATTAGATAATCCAATAAGTCCCATTGTTATAATGAATATAATAATATTACTATAAAGGCTATCACTATATAACATAAAATATGAATTAATAATATTAAAAATATTAGATATTAAGACACATTTAGCAATACCTAATTTATTTGATATTGATATAAAAAATGGAGTTATAATACCTGTAATTAAAAATCTTAATCCATAAATTAATAATATCAAATAAATTGGTAAACCTGCTTTATAAAGCATTACTGTACCAAAAGTAGAACATAATGCATTAGCAAAATTGTAGAAAAAAGTTCCAAAATATATATACTTATATTCCTTTTTATAAAAAATATACTTCATAACAATACACATCTTTCTATTACTAACAGTACATTTCTATTGTATCACACTAAGGGAAATATTAAAAATTATTTTAAAGATAAAGCAACTGTAGTGTTGATTATTTCCTCTTCACTACTCTCTAACTCATTAACTCGATCACACATAAATAAAGTAAGAATAACAGCCATTATATAGATTAGACTAACTCCTAAAGCAGTTTTTAAAATATTTTTTAAATTTAACATATCTATCACTCCTTCTTTCTGATAACATTTTATATCGAACGGATGTTTATGTCAATATATTTTCGAAGATTTGTTTGACATTTTACACCTGCTATGCTAAACTAGATACAAATAAAGGAGGAAGTGTGTCAAATGGAAAAACTAACTGATAGACAATATGATATATTACAAATAATTAAAAAACTAATTGCTAAAAATGGTTATCCACCTACTGTAAGAGAAATAGGAGATGAAGCGAAATTATCTAGTCCTGCAACTATTCATTTTCATATTAAACAACTAGTTAAAAAGGGATATATTAAAAAAGGTAGTGGTACTAATAGAACTATTGAAGTATTAGTTGATAATGAATATTTAGATAATGATGACGAAGTTGTAAAAGTTCCTTTACTTGGTAAAGTAACAGCAGGAACACCAATTGAAGCGATAGAACGTCCTGATGAAACTTTTGCCTTACCTACTGAATTATTTGGTAATCAAAAAGAAATATTTACTTTAAAAGTAAGTGGTGAATCTATGATTAATGTAGGTATTTATGATGGTGATATCTTAATTGTCGAAAGATGTAATACTGCTAGAAATGGTGAAACTGTAGTGGCAATGAATAATAATAATGAAGCGACTGTCAAAACATTTTATAAAGAAAATGGACATTTTAGATTACAACCAGAAAATGATACAATGGATCCTATAATATTAGCCGAGGTAACAATACTTGGTAAAGTTGTAGGACTATATAGAAAATTTTAAAACGAGACTAGCATTTAGTCTCGTTTATTTTTCCAACTATATAACTTGCTATTAAAAGTCCTGCACTACTAGGTACAAAAGCATTTGAACCTATAACAGATTTATCTTTAACTTTTAAAGGTAATTCAGTTGATGTGCAAACGTTTATTCTTTTCTGTACACTTTTCTCAAACTTACTTCTCATGATTCTGGCGAGTGGATCATTATAAGTCTTATCTAGTGTCATAATAGTTAACTTACTTGGATCTAATCTATTACCAGTACCCATAGAACTAATAAAGTCTATATTATGTTCTAAACAATAATTAATAATAGCAACTTTTGCGCTTACATCATCAACTGCATCTACTACAAAATCTATCTTAGTATTAAAAATATCTTTAATATTATCATTATCTATTTTTAATTTATAAGTAATAACATTACACCCTTCATTAATGCTATCTATTCTTTCTTTAAAGCAATCTACTTTATACTTACCAATATTTTCATTAACAGCAATTATTTGTCTATTGAAGTTTGTAATATCAACTTTATCATAGTCGACTAATATCAAATTACCAATACCACTTCTTGTAAGTGCTTCAACAACATATCCCCCTACTCCTCCAAGGCCAACAATTAGAACAGTAGAGCTTTTTAACTTTTCTAAAGAAAAAGAACCAATTAAGTTCTCTAATCTAGTAAACTTCATAATTAAGCAACCTTACTATTAGAATTTAATTTTTTAATAAGTATTTTTTGTTGTTCTTCAGATAATACTGGCCACTCTAAATTCCTTCCATTAACTAAGTTATTTAAAGTAGCAAGATACATATAACTATCATAATTATTAATAGCAATATCTTTATAATTTGTTAGAAATCTATTTATCTTACTAGAATCACTAAAGAAAGCATTAACTGTATTTAGTTCCTCAGTTAATAAAACATCACTATTTTTACTATTCTCATAATCCAAAGTATTAAAGAAATCTAATATTTCTAGTTGTTTTTCACACCCAGCATTCATTAAACTATTTCTTATATATAATGGATTAGGATTGTTGTTTTTTATAGCTGCAAGTCTTTCATAAAATTCTCCATTAAATAATTCATCAAAACCAATATTAGCAAGTGATATATTTGTTTTCTTTATTTTATCTGGACTACTAAGTCTAATATT
>CAMLTY010000037.1 GCA_946486465.1 uncultured Mycoplasmatota bacterium | reverse complement strand
GGAGTGTTATTATTACTCCTTAATTGTAACCTTTATTTTTGGAAAGTCCCTATAAGAGAAATATCTAATCAAAAATAATAGAACATTACTATAATTTATTAACAAAATATAATCTAAGGAGCATAACACATGTTTTCATATGAAAGTCTTAATGAAGAAATATATAATTTTTTAAATAGGAAATAACCTTTCCATTATTAGTTGAATTTATATAAGAAGATTGATAAATAAATTATCAGTTTTTTTTCTATGTAAAGAGTGTCTTAACAATACTCAACCAACTCTTTGTCTCATACCACCAGATAAACTTCTAGGAAACTTATCAATAAACTCACTTAATCCATAAGTATCAAGAAGCTTTAAGACATAAGCTTTATCCTCCATACTTACTTTTCCCTTTAATTTAAGACCCAAAAGACAGTTATCTAAGATATTAAGCCAAGGAAATAAACTATCTTTTTGAAGCATATAACCTAACTTTATATTATCTTTAGAAAACTTAATATTTCCTCCTGATTTAGTCTCTAAATTAGCAAGTATTGACAAAAGAGTACTTTTACCACATCCACTAGGTCCTACTATTACAATAAACTCTCCCTCATTAACACTAAGATTGATATCTTTAATCGCTTCTATTTCACCACTTTTATCTTGATAATTTTTAGATAAATGTGTAATTTCTAAAATATTATTTTTCATACATCAAGTCACTAAATGGAACTTTACTATCTAATTCTTTCGCATTAATCATAATATCTTGTAAGTGGTCAAATTCTTCGCGAGTAAACTCTGTATTATCAGGCCAAGCATCAATAGATCTATAACGCTCTACAATCTTTGTTAAATCATCAAGTGATGTATCAGGAAATTGATCTATTATCGCTTCTGCTATCTTCTCATCAGAACTATTATAAACAAAGTCAATTCCCTTTTGAATCGCTTTATCAAAGTTTTCAATTAGTTCTTTATTCTCATTTAAATAACTATCTCTAGCAAAGAAAGCAGTATAAGGAACAACTCCTCCTAGTTCACCTAAACTTGCAACAACATAACCATAACCTTCTTTTTCTAACTCTAAAGCATTAGGTTCAAACAAAGCGACAAAGTCACCTGTCCCTCCAATAAAGGCACTACTCATAGCAGAGAAAGCTACAGAAGTATCAATATTAACATCCTTCTTAGGGTCAATTCCAGCATCGCTTAAAGCCCATTCAAGAGTCATCTCAGGCATACCACCCGCTCTACCACCAATAATAGTCTTACCAACTAAATCATCAAGTGTAAAATCTTTAATATCTTCTCTTGCTACAATAAATGAACCATCTTTTTGAGTTAATCTAGCGAAAGTCTTAAGATAATCTTTCTCACCACCATTATACACATAAATAGTCGCTTCACTTCCTGCAAAACCAATATCAGCATCACCTGATAAAACAGCAGCACTTACTTTATCAGCACCATTTGCAAGACTAAGTTCAATATCAATTCCTACTTCTTCAAAGTAACCTTTTTCAATCGCTACATACATAGGTGCATAGAAAATAGAATGAGCAACTTCAGCAAGTCTTACAGTCTCTAATTTCTCACCATCTTTACTATCCTTCTTATTAAAGTTAAATAACACAGCACAAGCTAAAGCAAAAATAACTAAAATAACAACGATATAAACAATTGTTTTTTTCAAACTAAAATCCTCCTTTCAGTTCAAAGTATTATATGTAACTATTTAAGATTCGCTACTAATCGATTTACGAGTTTTCGTAAACTTCTTAAAATCTCTTGTATTTATAAAAATAGCAATTATAATAAATGTAACTGGAGGTATTTTATGAATATACAAGTATTAAATGAACTTATGAGATTAAATGGTATTCCAAGTTATTTCCAACTATCAAAAGAGACCCATATACCTTATACAACTCTCTTAGATTTAGTAAGAGGAAAAGGAGAAAAACTTAGTAATGTTAAAACAATCGCAGACTTTCTAGGAGTTAAAATGTCTTATCTATTAGATGAACCTAGAAAAATAGTTACTATTAATGAAAGAAATAATGTTATCATAGAAAAAGAAAATGGCTATAACTCAGTACTATCTAATTTACTTTCTGATTAAAACTTGATAAAATAAAACTGGATGGTGATTAACATGAGCTTTTTTAGCAAATTAAAAGATAAATTTATAAAAAAAGAAGAAAAAGAAGTTAAAGAAGAAAAGGAAAGCTTAGAAGTCTATGATAAAGGACTTACTAAAAGTAGAAATACTTTTTCATCTCGTCTTTTAGATTTAACGAACCGTTATAGTAAAGTAAATGAAGAATACTTTGAAGAATTAGAAGAAATCTTAATTATGGCCGATATTGGTGTTAATACTGTTATGAACTTTATGGAAAAGTTAAGAAAAAGAGTTAAAGATGAAAAGATAACTGATCCAGAATTTTTAAAAGAAGTAATAGTTGATGAATTATTTATTATCTATGTAAGTGGTGAAGTATTATCTACTAATTTAAAAAGAAATGAAACTAATCCAACGGTCTACTTATTTGTTGGAGTTAATGGAGTAGGTAAGACTACAACTATCGCTAAACTTGCCAGTAAAGAAAAAGAGAAAAATAGAAAAGTTCTTTTAATAGCAGGAGATACCTTTAGAGCCGGAGCGACTAAACAGTTAAAAGAGTGGTCTGAGCGAATAGGGGTAGACTTCTATGGCAAAAGTGAAGGAGTAGATCCTGCTAGTGTTATTTATGAAGGATTAGAGTATGCTATTAATAATGATATAGATACAGTTTTAATAGATACAGCAGGAAGACTTCAAAATAAAACAAATCTAATGATGGAACTTGAAAAGATTAATAGAGTTATTAAAAAACTAATAGATAGAGCACCTGATGAAACGCTACTAGTAATAGATGCTACAACAGGACAAAATGGTATTAGTCAAGCAAAATCATTTAAAGAAATAACAGACCTTACAGGAATTATTCTAACTAAACTAGATGGAACAGCTAAAGGTGGAATAGTCTTAGCAATTAAAGAAGAAGTAAACTTACCAGTTAAATATATAGGACTAGGAGAAACAGCTAAAGACCTACAAGAGTTTGATATAGAAAAATATATTTATAGTCTATTTAAAGACTTTATGGAGGATGAAAATGAGTAAAAGTGTAGTACAATTAAATCCAAAAGCTAAAAAACAACAAGAAAAAAATTTTAGTTATTTAAAAGTATTAATAATATTACAGTTTATTTTAACAATTGGTCTAATTATCTTTGGTATTGTTACTATCTTTAAAACAGACCTTCTATACATCTTTGAAATACTTTTAGGTATTACACTCTTAGTTATGGGCCTAAATAATTTTCTAATCTATAAAAGAAGAAACTTAACAATTCTTTATATCATAATAGGACTAGGTTCTATTGTTCTAGCCGTACTAAAACTATTAGGATTATAAAATGGAAGAGTTAGTACATTATACCTTACTATATGATATTTATGGTAGCCTTTTAACCGATAAACAAAAAGAATACTTTGAAGATTATTACTTTAAAAACTTATCTTTAAGTGAACTTGCCTCTAAATATAATATCAGTAGAAATGCTATTCATAAACAAATTAAAGAAACTATAAAAAGATTAGAAAATTATGAAGCTAAATTAAAGTTAGCCAAAAAGAATGAAATGTTAGAAAATATTATCAAAAAAACAAGTGATGAAGAGATAAAACGTAAATTACAAGAAGTAATTTCCCTATAACTCTTGTCACTTTTTTAATTTAACGATATAATTTACTTATAGAATAAAGGAGAGTTGTTATATGTTTGATAAAATAATCTATATTAGTGATCAAGGTGCTAATATTAAACTAAAAGAAGGCGAAGAAGTAGCAATTAACTTAATGAACCTACATTTAATATTCGAAGATAAGGATAAGACAATCTTAGGAGAAGTAGATGATCTAGAAGATGGCATTGTCAAAGCAAGGTTTCTAGGTGAAATAACAAATGGACGTCTAGTTGGAGGTGTCTTAAGAAAACCATCATTAGATGCCAAGATAAGAGTAATTAAACAAGAAGAAATACCTCTAATAACAGGAGAAGATAAAACAGGATATATGCCTTTTGGAGTTAGTCCTTATTATAATGATTTTCCAGTATACTTAGATGTTAATAATTTCTTTAGTAATCACTTCGCTATCTTTGGTAACAGTGGTAGTGGTAAATCTTGTGGTATCTCAAGAATAATGCAAAACATGTTTGAAGATCAAAGACTATTTCCATATAAATCAAATATCTTACTATTTGATTCATCTGGAGAGTATTACAATGCTTTTAAAGACTTAAGTAAAATAAATCCTAACTATAATTATCGTTTTATTACTACTAATGAAGTTGAAGGAAAAGGAGAACCTCTACGTCTTCCTATCTTCTTACTTAATGAAGATGATCTTACTCTTTTATTACAAGCGACAGAACATTCACAATTACCAATTATTGAAAGAATGTTAAAACTAGCAAGAATCTTTGCAAGTACAGGAGTAGATGCTAATAAATATAAAAATCATTTAATCGCTAAAGCAATTATGACTATTCTATATACAAATCAAACTGCACCAAATAAAAGAAATGATGTTTTCTCAATCCTTAATAGTTGTTCTACTGATCAGTTTAATCTAGAAGCCCCTGTCCAAGGAATAGGATATGTTAGAAAATTTAGAGAGTGCTTCTTAATAGATTCACATGGACAGTTTTCTGAAAGTGTTTTATTAACAGAATATGTATCTAGTTTTATAAATGATGAATATGATAATTTTGAACCTAATAAAGAATGTTATTATACTTTAGATGACTTAGAAAAAGCTTTAAACTTTACTTTAATTAGTGAAGGATGGCTTAGAAATGAAAATACTTATGGTGATTCAGTTACTTTAAAAGTTAGATTACATTCTCTTATTACTTCAAGTAATTCTAATTTCTTTAAATGGGAAAGTGGAAGTTATATTTCCTTAGAAAAGTATCTATCAGATTTAATGATTAGCAATGGAAAAAAATATCAGTTAGTAAATATTAATTTAGATGATGTAGATGATGACTTTGCTAAAGTAATAACAAAAATATATTCAAGACTTTTATTTGAGTTTACCAAAGCTTTAAAAGATAGAGCAAGTATACCATTCCATATCTTTGTAGAAGAAGCTCATAGATACATTCAAAATGATACTGATAGATTCTTAATAGGATATAATATCTTTGAACGTATCGCTAAAGAAGGACGTAAGTATGGACTTATCCTAGGATTAATTACTCAAAGACCAGTAGAAATGTCGGATACTGTTATCTCACAGTGTTCTAATTTCTTAATCTTTAAGATGAACCATCCAACAGACGTAGAGTATATTAAGAAAATGGTTCCTAATATTTCTGATGAAATTGTTGAAAAACAAAAGAGTCTACAATCAGGAACTTGTCTTGGATTTGGTAGTGCTTTTAAGATACCTTTAATAGTTAAATTAAAAATGCCTGATCCAATGCCACTTAGTGGTAACTGTGATGTTGTTGGAATTTGGGATGGACATAATAATTGGCAAGTACAAAATAATCAAGTAAATAATGCAGTTAATAGTTCAACTGTAAAAGTAAGTACTAATATTAATAATGAAATTAACAATACCCCTATACAAGAAGTGCAAAATACTAATATGGGAATACCTGAAGTAAATATTAATAATGAAGGACAAGTTTTAACTCAAGAACCGGTTAATAATATAAATCAACCTATTAATGAAGTAAATAATGAAATAACTAATACAGGTATAAATGAAGTTACAAATAACCAATCTTCTAATAATTATATATTTAATTCACCAAATAACTCTAATATGGAAAATAATATGTCTAGTACAATCAATGAAATTCCAAACATTAGTAATCAATCAGTAGAACAACAACCTATTAATCAAAATATACAAAATAATATAGGAGAAGGAATTGTTGGTCCGATACCTGAAATAAATATAAATAATGATGAAAATTTATAAAAATAGAAAGGAAGTAATAGATATGGCTAATTTAACTTATCAGGATAAAATAATTTGTCAATTCTTGGGTAAATTAATTCGTCAATCTACAACTAACCCCCGAACTAACATCAGTTTACAATATGTTACTTGGGGGGGGGCAGTTTAGTAGTAATCTAGTTACTTTCTTTTATTATGACTTAAAAGAATAGAGGATAATTCTATTCTTTTTTGAGTGTAATAATGAAGGGAGTAAGATGATGAAAAAGATATTATTAGAAACAAGTTTTAGTAAGATATATATGATAATAATGGTAATAATAACTTTATTAATATTAGGAGGATACTTTTCTTATGCGATGTTTACAGTAACAAAAGAAAAAGAAAATGCTATAAGTATAGTAACAGGTAATTTAACTTACAAGTTAGAAGTAGATGGAGAAGAAGGAAATACCCTAACAGTACCTGCCAATAGTAGAAAAGATTTTATAGTAACTTTATCTAACCCTAATAATAGAGTAGGAAGATTTAACTTTTATTATGAAGAAAGTTTACCTGATGGAGTAGATATAGGATATATAGAAAAAGATGAGTTTAATGTTCCACCGACTGAAACAGGAATAAATTTAGAAAAAGTAGATACAACAGGATCAAGTAATACTTATATAGTAAGAGTAGCGAATACAACAGGAAGTGAAATAAGTATAGAACTAGGAGTAAGTGTAGGATTAGATTATAATGATTTAGAGTTACCTGAAAATGGACATCTATTAAGAAAGATAACATCAATAGGGACAGTAAAAGAAGTAATAGAAGATGATATCATGAATAGATTAAACTATGAAGATACTGAACAGACCTTTGTAACTGGAAGTAATCCCTATAATTATATATGGTATAGTGGAAAATTATGGAGAGTGGTAAGTATAGATCCAAGTGATAATAGTGTAAAATTAGTAACACAGTGGAGCATGAGTGCTATTTCTTATGATAATAATAGTACTAATTTTGAAGATAGTTATATGGAATCTTGGTTAAATGATACAACAGTAGATGGCTTCTTAGGTAATTTAAGGGAACCAGACAAGTTTATAAAGATGGATAGTAAGTGGAATGCAAGTATGGTGAGTGATGGTAAATTACCAAGTGAAGAAGAAGGCGGAACTATTGTAGAAGATGCAGCGGGACTTTTAAATCTTTATGAATATACTATGAGTGGAAGCTCTGAAAGCTATTTAAATAATGGACTTTATTGGTGGCTATTGACACCATATAATAATGCTATTAATAATTTTTTTGTATTAAATACTGGTCAAGTTAATTCTCTTTCTGTTACGAATAATTATGGTGTGCGGCCATCTATAAATTTAAAGTCTGAAATAAAGGTGGAGTCAGGAGAAGGAACAGTAGATAATCCCTATAGATTAGAAGGAGATAATGATAGTAATTTATCAGGTACACTACTAAATACAAGATATAGTGGAGAATATATAAGTTTTGGAACAGGAGAAAATAATTTATATCGTATAGTAAGTCATGAAACAGAAGGATTGACTAAAATAACAAGTGCCGAACCTTTAAAAGAAAATGGGAAATTTAAAACTATGGTTTTTGGAGATAGTGTATATTACTCCAATACAAATGAAGTAGGAAGTTTTCTTAATGGAGAATACTTAGATAGTGGTAATTATTTAACAAGCGAACAAGTTAATATGATAGAAGATAATACAACTTGGTATTTAGGAACAGTAGGAAGTGGTGCTAGTTATAGATTAGCAAAATATGGTGATATAAATATGAGTAATTTAACTTCAAATATCACTATTTCTAAGGTAGGTTTGTTAAGATTAGGAGAATTGATGGCAGGACAATTTAATCGGTATGAGAATAATGCATCTTATTGGACTTTAACATTACAAAATTCTTCTTCAATTAGAAATGTTAAAAATATTTCTACCAGTTCGGAAAGTAATACAACTAATAAATTTAGTATCAAACCATCTCTAAATCTAAAATCTAACGTCATAATAACAAGTGGTGATGGTACCCTACAAAATCCATTCACTTTAGCCCTTGAATAAATGAAAAATTATTAATCCTAATATGAAAAAATACGTACTTTATTGTAAAAGTACTTTTTCTTTGTTATAATTTATACTAGAAAGAAGGGTTGATAGTTATGAACTTTAAATTGCTATTAAAAAATCAACAACTATTATCAATCCTTCATAATGTCTTAACAAATGAAACTACTAAAAATAACGTATCTAATGTTTCTATAAAAGGTGAAAGTTATAGTTATAATAGATATTCTCTATTAATAACAATGGACATAGTAATTAAATATCAAATTATAATTAATGATGAAACTTATAATTCTTATTTTTTAAATAGACTAGATTCTATCGTTGATGACTATAAAGATCACCAAGATTTAATTATTAAAGGTAATAATCTTTTAATAGATATAGTATCTAAAGTATTAAATATTTTTTCTATTACTTCAACAAAAGACAAACAACAAATACTTAAATATATCTATGATAAGTACATCGTTAATGGTTATTGTTTTCATAGTTTTCCTTCAATTTTTAAAAATGAAGTAGAAGAATTAGGGTTAACAACTAATATTGATTATAAAGAATTAAATGATTTAAAGAAAATAGATTACATTTTTTCAAATCATAATTATAAAAAAATTATGTCAAGAAATTTAAAAGAAAAGAGTAGACCAATATATATAACAGATTCACCTGCAATGGCCTATTATTACACCTTTAGAAACCCAGAATATATGGCTGAATTAACTTCTCTCAGTAAATATTATAATTACCTTAAAGACTATAATAAAGATGCCTATTATGTCAAAGACTATCATAAATGTAAAAGTAACTTAGTCTCTTTATGTAAACATGTTAATATGACTACTAAAGAAGAAACAACTGTTCTTAAAACATTTGATAGAAGATGGAAAGCTTTAAATTTATCTGAGTCCCTTCCTTGTATCGCTTTTATAAAAAGAAGTGATTTAGCCAAAGATTCATTACCAAATATTAATGAAATTATAAAAAGTGTTGATACTATAGAATTATCATATTTAGTATCTAAAATAACTGATAGTAAGTATCCAGTTATTAGAAAATATAGTAATATTAGTTCTCTTTATCTATCTGTAATAACAATGCCTAGTTATAGAGAAATAAAGAATAATGAATTTATAATTAAAGATAAGCCTAAAGCAGTAGTAACAACTGTTACTAGAGAAACTTATCAAGAAGAAAAAGTACAAAAAGAAACATTTAACTTTAATTATAAAAATGCTTATAGTTATGGAAATGCCAATGTTATCGCTCTTTTAGGACTTCTTATGATAAGTTTAGGTGCAACGATAACTATAATTTTAAATGTATTAGGAGGTTAACATGAAAGATATAAAAATTGTATTTATGGGTACTCCAGACTTTGCCGTACCAATCTTTAAGACCCTTGCCGAAAATTATAATGTAGTGGCAGTAGTAACTCAACCAGATAAAAGAGTAGGAAGAAAACAAATATTGACACCTTCCCCAGTAAAAGAAGCTAGTGCCTTATATAATATACCAGTATTACAACCAGTAAAGATAAGGAATGAATATGAGGAAGTATTAAAGTATGAACCAGATATGATAGTAACTTGTGCTTATGGACAAATATTACCTAAAGAATTACTTGATTATCCTAAATATAAATGTATTAATGTTCATGCTTCACTACTACCTAAATTAAGAGGAGGAGCACCTATTCATCATGCTATTATGGATGGTTATGAAAAGACTGGTATAACTATAATGTATATGGACGTAAAAATGGATGCAGGAGATATTATTAGTCGGGTTGAAACTGCTATAACTAAAGAAGATACTCTAGGTTCATTACATGATAGATTAAGTGAAATGGGAAAAGATTTACTATTAGAAACATTACCTAATATAATTAGTGGTAATATTAATCCTATTAAACAAGATGAAGCTGAAGTTACTTATGGTTATAATATTACTAAAGAAGATGAAAAGATAGATTTCACTAAGACTAGTACTGAAGTAGATAATAAAGTTAGAGCCTTAAATCCTACCCCAGGTGCTTATACAACCCTAAATGATAAAAGAATGAAAGTATATGATGTAAGACTTAGTGATAGATATTATGCTAAAACAGAGCCAGGAACTATTGTAGGCTTTGAAAAAGATGGTATTAGAGTAGTTACGGGAGATAAAGAAATAATACTAACAGATATCGCTTTAGAAGGTAAAAAAAGATGCTTAGTAAAAGACTTTTTAAATGGAGTAGATAAAAAAGAATTGTTAGGAGTAGTATTAAAGTGAAAGAAGAAAAGAAAAAGAAAGAAAATAAATATATAAAATTTATTAAAGATTTATATAAAAGTAAAAGAGGAAGAGCAGTACTTTTCTTCGTCTTTTACTTTATCTTTTTCTTTATTTTAATATCACTAATAAGAACAAATTATAATAGTAATACTGATATTGATACTTCTAATGATAATAAAGTTAATACTGAATATAAACTAGATGGAATAGAAACTGGTAATTATCACTTTACAAGAGAAGAAAATATAAATGGCATTATAACAAACTTTACAGGAGATAAAAGTGATAATAAAACAGAAGGAGTAATGACAAGTAATAATACTTTTACTAATTACTTTATCTATGATAATATTAATTTAATAAAGACAACAGATAAATATGAAGTAACAAGTGAACTATATCATTTTAATAATATTACTGATGATAGTAATATATCTAAATTTTTAGAAAAAGCTACTCTAATATCTAAAACAGAGTATGAAACAGGTAATATTTCTTATAATTATGAGATAACTACTAATACTATAGATTCTCTACTTAATAACACAAATATAGATATCGCTGATATTCCTAATAAGATAACTCTAGAAACAAATGAAGAAGATGAAGTAGTCAAAATTACTTATGATTTATCTAGTTATGCTACTTATATTAATAAAACACCAAGTACTACAACTATAACTATTAATTATTCTAATTTTGGAGAAATAAAAGATATAGAAATACCAGAAAGTTAAGGTAAAAAATATGAGAAGCTTTATATATAAAGATAATAATGAGTTTAATACTAATATGTATAAATTAATGAAGTGTTTTAAAGATAAGAATTTAAATTATAAATGGTTAATTACAGATATAGAAACTACTGACTATGATTTTTTGAATGAAGAATATATAATTATAAAGCATCATGATTTAATGAAATTACGGTTCTTGCACAAAAGTTGTGGGATGACTATTTAGTTCTAGATATATCAAATA
>CAMLTY010000036.1 GCA_946486465.1 uncultured Mycoplasmatota bacterium | reverse complement strand
TCATATTTCTTTAGTTTTGTGTCAACTAATTATTTATTTATGGCTGAGTAGTAACCTTTTTTATAAATAAAAGTAACAGAAGAATCCATATATATATCCTCTTTGAATAAAGATTATTATATACTACCAAAAAGAAAAAAGCAAGAATTTTATCTTACTTCATAGCTCTTCCAACACTTAAACTAGGAGCATCAGCAAATACATCTCCTGTATTATTAACAGCTTTTAAAGCTTCTCTCATACTATCTAACTGAGCTCTTTTAATAGCAAGATCTTGTTCTTTTCCTTCTCTTTTCGCTTCATTTCCATCTTTATAGTCCTGATAAGCATAAGATACTCTATCCATATTATTTTTTATATCACGTTTAATATCATTATATCTACCTTTAGCAATATCTTTTATATCATTAAATTCACTATTAAACACAGTTTTTATTTGAGACATTCCTTTAGAAACTCTCCCCATCACATCATATGCATTTACTATCATTTTTCTTTCTGTTTCCAAGGCTTTAGAATGAATATCACTAAATAAATTATCTTTCTTACTCTTAAAATATCTAACCACTCTATTAGTAGCTTTTCCCATATAACTACTTTTTTTACTAGCTTTCTGTATTTTTTCATTAATATTAGAAAAGGGAACATCTCTTTCCTTAAGTTCTATTTTAACACCCTCATCAAAATTAATAGCATCGCTTAACTCCTGTTCCTTAGCTTTCTCTTCTTCTTTAGCTTTATTCTCTACAGCCTTATTATATTTATTAGTAGTATACTTTAATTTAACATCTTCTATAGCATTCTTAATAGTTAAATCAATAGTCGTATTTTCTCTAACTTTTTTAATAGCAGAATTTTTAACATTACTAACAAAAGAAGATGCCATACTTACTTTACTTCCACCAACTTCCTTTATATATGATAAAGTATCACTAACCTTGCTAGCAATTCCTTTACTAAAATCAATAACATCACTCTTCTTATCATTAGCAAAACTAATGACATCATCTTTTCTATCATTAACGAAGTTAACTATATCTTCTTTTCTCTTATCTCTAATAGCCGCTTTAAAATCTGCTTTAGCTTCCTTCTTAGCTTCTTTCTGTCTTAACTTTTCTTCTTTTACTCTTTGCTTTTCCTGTTCCTTCTCTATTCTCTCTATCATTGCATCATATTTTGCAATTGCCTTTTCTATTCTAAAACGTCTATATGGAGCAAGAAGTTTATTAGAAATAGAAGTTATTCTTGCTTTTCTTAAATCTACTCTTGATGCTTTCAATGCTTCTTTAGCAGTTTCTCTTTCTTGCAAGCTTGAAACCAATCTCTCTTCATCAGACAAAAGCTCTCTATCTAATTCTTCCAAAGTCATAAATATCACTCACCTTATGAAAACATTGCATTTACTATATCTTTTATTTTATTTCTCTCTTCATCAGTCTCTAAATCAACTAAAGTATCTTTACCGTCATTATCTTTAACAACACGAGAAGCTAATATATCACTAGTCTCATCACCTTTATCAATCGCATAAATAGCATAATTATTACCATCAAGACTAACAGTCTTTAACATCTCTGCTTCCTTAACCTCGCCATCTACTTCAATCTTAAATTTTGTATCATCCATAGTTTTTAACCTCCTTTTATCATATATAAATATATTACCATAAATAAAATAAAAAAACTAGACTATATAAACATATAATCTGGCTTTTTATAAGGTTCATCATAACTTTTATCTTTCATATATTTATCGATAAGTACAACGCTACCTTGTTCTAAACTTTTAGGAACATCTATAACTCTTTGATTTCTTGAACCTCTATAATAGATATTTAAGCTTCTCTCTTCTAAGATAAACTTACCATCTACTAAGACATCTACTTCACTAAGTAACTTTTTCATCTTAGGATTTTTAAGCATCGCTTCATAAGTATAACCTGTATAACACCATACATTAAGTCCCATCTCATGAGCTGCTTTACTTATTTCATAACAGGCTTCACTCTGACACACAGGATCTCCTCCTGATAAAGTAATACCATCTTGATTTTTAATAGTCTTTAACTCATCTATTAGCTCACTAACATCAAATAAAGCCCCACCATTAAAGTCATGAGTCCCTGGATTTTGACATCCAGGGCACGCATGAGGACATCCTTGTGTCCAAATAACAGTTCTTACCCCTTCTCCATCTACAATAGAATCAGGTTGTAAATAAGCTGCTAATCTAATTTTCATCTTACTTACCTTCTTTTGCAGTCTTTAAAATATCATTTATTCCACTATGTTTAACACGGTCAGCCTCTTCAGCACGTTTACCATTATTAAATCTATCAAGACCACCAACTAAGTAACCTGTAATACGTCTAATCCTTTCAAATTTTTGTCCTTCTCCAACTATTTTTTTCATATATAATTCCTCCTTCTTATTTTTTATATTTATTCACAACAATTATTATCAATAGATGTTATTCTTTCAATTGGAACCCCTTCTCCTTCATGACGTCCACACCTAGGACAAACATCATTAATAACTCCAACATATCCACAAACAGGGTCTCTATCAACAGGATGGTTAATCGCACCATATCCAATACCTGCTTCTTTCATAACACGAATTATCTTCTCAAATGCCTCAACATTAGAAGCCGCATCACCATCAAGTTCAATATAAGAAATATGTCCTCCATTAGTAAGAGCATGATATGGAGACTCTTTCTCTATCTTATCAGTAATACTTATATTGTAATAAACTGGTACATGGAATGAATTAGTATAATATTCTCTATCAGTAACACCCTTAATCTTTCCATATATCGCTCTATCAATTCCTGTAAATCTACCAGATAACCCTTCTGCAGGAGTTGCAAGACAAGTAAAGTTCAAGTTATATTTTTTAGAATACTCATCACAACGTTTTCTCATAAAACTAATAATCTCAAGTCCTAACTTTTGACTTTCTTCACTTTCTCCATGGTGTTTTCCAGTTAAAGCCTTTAAACATTCTGCAAGTCCAATAAACCCTGTAGATAATGTTCCATGTTTCCATACTTTTCTAAGTCTATCTGTAGGTTTTAACTTCTCACCATTATTCCAAATACCTTGTCCAAGTAAGAATGGAAAGTTGTAATTATGTTTACTACATTGAAACTCAAATCTTTCAAGTAATTGGTCTTTAACCATATCCATAATATCACTAAGTTCCTTATAGAACCCATCCATATCTGCCTTATCTCTTTCTTTTAATGCTATACCATGTTTAATACCAAGTCTTGGTAAGTTAATAGTAGTAAAAGATAAATTACCACGTCCTGTAACAATTTCATTATCTGGACTAGTCACATCCCCTATTACTCTTGTACGACATCCCATGTAAGCTATCTCAGTATTAAAGTCTCCTTCTTTATAGTATTGTAAGTTAAATGGAGCATCTATAAAAGCAAAGTTAGGGAAAAGTCTTTTAGCAGATACCTTACAAGCAAGTTTAAATAAATCATAGTTAGGATCTCCTGGATTATAGTTAACCCCTTCTTTTACTTTAAAGATAGATACTGGAAAGATTGGTGTTTCTCCTTTTCCAAGTCCTCTATCTGCAGAAAGTAAATAGTTTTTAATAACCATTCTTCCCTCAGGAGATGTATCTGTTCCAAAGTTAACTGATGAAAATGGAACTTGGGCTCCTGCTCTTGAATGCATTGTATTTAAGTTATGAATAAATGCTTCCATTGCCTGCTCAGTCGCTCTATCAGTTTTCTGCATTGCTTTTTCATAACTCTTTTCAAATATTTCATGAACTCTACTAGAGCCTTTCTGATAATCACTAAATTCTTTTACATCAATTTCAATTGACTCTTGCTTATCAATTTCTCTTATAATTCTATCTATATTAATACCTGGAATAAATCCTTCTAAATCAAGAAAATCATAAATTGTCTGTTTAAATTGTTTTTTAAATGTTTTAAGTACTCCAGGTGCTAGATAATAATCAAGTGCAGGTATTGCTTGTCCACCATGTTGGTCATTTTGATTCGCTTGAATAACGATACAAGCTAACGATGCATAAGTTGAAATATCTTGAGGTGGTCTAACATATCCATGTCCTGTATCAAAACCATTTTTAAATAGTCTTGATAAATCTATTTGGCAACAAGTAGTAGTACCCATTGCTAAGAAGTCCATATCATGAATATGAATAGTACCATTATCATGAGCTTCAGCATATTCTTTTTTCATCAAATATGCTTTTGCAAATTCTTTAGATACAGTCGCACCATATTGAAGCATTGTACCCATCGGACTATTTCCATCAATATTAGCATTCTCTCTTTTTGCATCTTCTTCATTAGCAGACTTAAGTCCAAGATTTTCTAATGATTTTAAGAACTTATGAGTCTTATTATCTCCAAAGAAACTTTCTCTTGAAGCATTTCTTCTTTCTCTATATTCTGAAAATGATTTATATATGTCATCATACCCTTTACTAGATAATTCTGTTTCTATATAGTCTTGAATCTCTTCTATTTTAAAACGATTATTTTTCTCATCTTTATCTTTTATTATTTTCTTTAAAACAGCACTATATACTTTTTGAATATCAGAAGAGTTATATTTCTTTTCTTTTTCACTCTCATCATCATCAACTTCTACACTATCAAAACCTTTTTTTATCGCTAAAGCAATTTTAGCACCATCAAAATCAACTTTCTTACCATTTCTTTTAATTACTGTAACCCCTTCTAATTGGTCAACTAATTCATTTACATCTGCCATGTTTTTACCTCCTATCTAAGTCAATTGTAAGAGCTGAAAATTCAAAAATCAATAGGTAATTTTAAGAAAAAAATTAAGCATTTTTTAAAACCATTGATATATATAGTTTTTATTAAAAAACTTTTTTTGTTCGATTTACGACAATTTACATTTATATACATTTTTTAACTTTTTTCTAAAAATCATTTTTTAATTTTTTAGAAAAATATTAGATTAAAATAAAGCCAATTCCTTTATTTTTCAACAAATGAGTAATTTTTTTTTTGTATTTTTATCTTTTTTATCAAAATGGTTTTTTAATTTTTTTAATTTTTTCCTTTATATAACAAGTTCCACATAAAGATTCATAAGAAACATTACTATCATTATCAATAACAATGCTATCGCCATCAAAAATAAAATCATTATTAATTTTTCTTGCATTAAAACGAGCCTTTTTTCCACAGCGACAAATAGTTGGCATCTCCTCTATTGAATCCACTAGTTCTAATAGTCTATCTGCCCCTTCAAATCCATTCGTTTTAAAATCAGTTCTAAGTCCAAAAGCAATAACAGGAATATCCATTATTTTAGAAATATAAAATAACTCATCTACTTGTTTTCTTTTTAAAAATTGTGCTTCGTCTACTAATATACAAGAAAGAGAACAAATAATATTCTCTAGTTTAGATATAATACTATCATTTTCACCAATTAAATAATCAACCTTTCTTTCAAGGCCAATACGAGAAACTATTTTCCGATCACCTTTAGTATCAATACTAGGCTTTAAAAGTACTATATTTTTCCCCTTTTCTTCATAATTATAAGCAGTCTGTAAAAGAATAGTAGATTTACCTGCATTCATCGCTCCATATCTAAAATGAAATTTAGCCATTATTACTTCTCCTTTTTATCAGTAGATCCAAATCCTCCAGTCCGCATACCTTCAGCATTATCATTATCACCTGTTAAATATTTTTGAAATAAAACCTGACCAATAACGTCTCCCTTTTTAACCTCAATATCATGATCACTACAATTGAAATATGCAAAGTAAAAATGCCCATCATTAGATTCATTTCCATAATAATCATGATCAATAAGTCCTACACTATTAGCAAGTATAAAACCCTTTTTAGGCCCACTACTTCTATTTAATAAAAGATAACATTCATCTTCCATACAATATGCTTTTAAACCTGTTGGAATTAATGTTGGCTTAATACCCGGATAAAATTTAGGAATAATAATATCCTCTGCTGCTTCAACATCATAAGCTGCAGAATATTTTGTCTTCCTAACTGGTAGATTAATACCCTTATCTTCATACCCCTTAACTACTTCAAATCCTCTTGTTTTCATAACTACTCTCCTTCTTTCTATCTTAATTTAATTTCTTTTCTAAATACTTTTTCTGTATCTTTATTTTTTGGCATATCACGACTTATAACAGCATCAGTTATATAAGAATTAATCACATCATCATAAGTTTCTATTGTATAAATAACAAGTGAATCTCTACTAATAGCACTTAAAAGATAATTGATTCTATCATAATAATACAAAGAACCATTCTCTATATAAAAACAACTTTTTTCTATTGAATTATTATTAATAACATAAACTTTCTTATCATCACTATAACTTGTTAACAAGCGATTTCTTTTAATACCTTCTATATCTACTTGTTGATCATTTTTTAGTTGCTCTTCTATTTTTAAATAATCTTCTAAAGAAACATTATAAGCGATAAAATTTTCATCATTATATAATCTTATCATATCATATAATGAGTATTCCTTTTTCTTGTAACTATCATCACATCCAAAAATAACTGATTGTTCTTTTACTTTATCATTAACTACTAAATCAGTAGAATTTTCTTCTATCATACCTTCTATTTCTTGATAATAATTAACAATTTCTTCTTGTTTTTCCCTAACTAAAGAAAGATTTTTTTGATAATCATCATCTAATCGTATAAAAGAAAATTCCCTAGATAATATTTCTTTATTTTTCTTATTAGCATCTTCCCTTGCTTCCTCAAAACTATCAAAGACTTTATCTACATTAATAGAGTTATAGCACCTTCCATCCATTAAACAAAACTCGGGTTCCACTCTAGATAAGCCATCATACCGATTATCCTTTTTATAAGGGAAAACAACTTTATATTCACACTCAGTATTACCATGCCTATTATATTTTTCTTCCCGACCAACTACATAACATTTAGATACTATATAACATACTATCCCATATTCTCTTTCTAACTCATTAAGACCAGGAGTCCAACCAGTCTGTTCTATAATAGGCATAACTGCATACTTTATAGGATAATTATTTTTCATTGTGAACCTCCTCTAATTTATATTTATCACTACCATATAACTTATAAGCTTTTCTATAAGTTTTAACATTTTCCTTTTTATCACTTTTAGATAATTGTAAATCTAGCTCTGTTAAAACACCAATAACACTTTTATCCTGCACTCCATTTAAAACCTCTAAATATTCCTTTTCAGAATATGGGCCTTCATAATGTCTAGAACCTATCATACCCACAATATCATTACCTGATGAATATAATTGTAATATTTTACTGTCCTTTATAGTTTCTAATATCTTAGGAAAAGCCTCTAAAGTTTTTTCTTCATCTCCTATCAAACAAGCAGGAATCATCCCTATACCATTATTTCCTCTTTTCAAATATCCTCCTGAAATACCCCCATACTCTCCACTCATAATTAACGTAAATCCTTCTTTCAATCTTTCTTCCATTACACTACTCCCTCTAAAATTTTACTATTATCTATGTATAAAACCTTCTTATTCTTTTTTAGACTCTTAGGAACATCAATAATACATTGATTACTACTACCAACATAATGAATCTTTTCACTTGCAAGTCTTAACACAAATCTCCCATCAAGTAATACATCGATATTATTTAAAATAGTATCTAAATCTTTATCAGTTTTCATCTGTTCTAATAACTCTTCCCATGTATAGCCTGTATAAAGCCAAATAGTTTTATCTCTAAACTTCTCTCTAATCTCTTTAACTAATTTAGAAATCGCATCACGATTACCTAAGAATAAAGGGTCCCCTCCTGATAAAGTGATACCACTACACCAGTCCTTTTCTAACTCGTCAAATATTTCCTTTTTAGCATCTTCATCAAACAAAAGTCCATCATTAGGATCCCAAGTCATTGCATTCTGACATGCATGGCAGTGATGAGAACACCCTGATACCCACAAAACAACTCTAAGACCTTCACCATTTAACATATCCGCTTTCGTTATATTATGATACTTCATCACATAGACTTCCTTTCAGATATCTCAGTCATCTTAGCACTACTAAGCATTGTATCACCATGAACTCTAGAGTAAGAAAGATAACCATTCATTCTATCTATCTTTGTTAAGTCACTACTTCCACACTTAGGACAAACATCCATATCTAACTCTTCATGACCACAGTTATTACAGTAAGCAAGGGAAAGATTAACACCTTCATAAAAGCCTTTATCCATCGCTCTTTCTACATAAGTAATCATCGCTTTAGTATTATAACTCAAGTTATAACGTACATACTGAATACGTCCTCCTTTAAATAATTCCCAAAACCTATCTTCTAAATCTTGTTTCTCGATACCTGTAATATCTTCCCAAACACCACAATGGAAACTGTTAGAGACGTATTCTCTTGAACTAACACCAGGAATAACTCCATATTTTTTACGGAATTGTTTTATCTGTAAGCCACATAAACTCTCCGCAGGTGTTCCATATATAGCATAAAGAATATGGTCTTCATTTTTAAACTCTGTCGTCTTCTTATTAATATATTTCATAACATCAAGAGCAAACTGTCCATCTTCTACAATACTCTTACCATTATATAGAACTTGTAACTCATTTAAGGCCGTAATACCAAAAGATGCCGTAGAACTCTTAAGTATAGGTTCAATGGACTCATCTGGCTTTAAATTACCTCCATAAAAGCCCCCTTGACAGTATGCCAAAGGATTAGTAGAAGCTTTACGTTTAGCAAGATATCGATAAGTTCTAATATGTATTTTACGTATCATCTCTAAGTAATAATCAAGCACTTCATAAAAGTCTTTCTGTTCTTCTCTTGCCTTAGCAAGTATCATAGGTAAATGTAATGATATTGCCCCTATATTAAATCTACCAACAAAGACGGGTTTATCGTTTTTATCAGCAGGCTCCATTCCACCTTTTTCATACCATGGAGATAAGAAAGCACGACATCCCATCGGACTAACTATTCTTCCATATTTTTTATACATCTCTGGAACATAACCTTCACCACTTAATGATAAATAATCAGGATACATTGTCTTTTCGCTACACTTAATAGCAGTAAGAAAACTATCTCTCAAACATCCTCCCTTACCATGTACTTTCTTATCATATAAAAATACTAACTTAGGAAATACCGTAGGTCTTTTAAATCCTTTCTTACCTTGTCCTCTTCTATGAACATCCAATATAGTCTTAGTAATCATAACTGCAAACTTATCTTTATCTACTCCAAAAGTAAGAGTAACAAAAGGATAATCTCCTCTACTAGATGAAACAGTATTTAATTTGTATTCAAATCCCTGATAACCCTGTTCACACTCTCTAACCGTCTTCTTCCAAGCATAATCCTCCGCTTCAGAAACATACTCTTTTCCTTTAATATCTAAATACTCTTTATAATACATATCATAACTTTTCTTAGCATATTTCTTTAACACAGTATCAATCTCTGGAAGAGTAAAACCACCATACTGCATAGCCGTAGTATTAATAGTAACATCCCCTATAACATTAAAAGCAGTCTGTAATGTTTTAGGTTCTGTATACCAAATATTACTCATCTCAAACCCATCTTTTAAGACATTAGCGATATCAAACAAACAACAATTCATGGTATCTCGTCTTGCACTCATATCATGAATATAGATATAACCATCTTTACAAGCCTCTATTTCAGCACTAGTTAAAAAGAATTTCTTATATAACTCTTTATTAAGACTATTATATATTAAACATCTTTGTGTAGTAACCAAAGCACTATCCATATTAGCGCAATCTTTATCACCTATATAAGTAATAACTTGGCTCTTTTTATAGACTTCATCTAATATATGAACAATATCTTTCTTATAATCTCTATACTCTCTATAACTCTTTGCAACCAAAGGGTTAATAGTTTCAAGTGCTACTTCACAACAACTATGTACTTGTTCAACAGTAGGATTACTTGTCTGTGTTTCTAAAAGCTCAACTACTTTATTAACAATTTTATTCATGGCATCATCAGTCAAATCAACCATAACACGTTCAGCACTAGCTCTAACTGCTTTCCTAACTCGTTCAGGATCAAACTTTTCCAAATTACCATTTCTTTTTACAATCATAATATCCTTCATGAACATCAACTACCTCTCTATCTTACAAAATCCATTCTAACTCACAAACTAAAATAATTATTGTTGCATTTGCAACAATAATAAAAATTTGATAAAATTAGATAAATGAGGTGATACAAAATGGCGAAAACTTTAGATGAAACAAGACTTTTGCAATTCAAAAAAAATTTGTCAAACTGTGTCAATGTTAAGAGTAAAGTATTTTACAACAAGGAACTAATACTTAGTTATTCTCCTATTAAAAAGAAAATAGGATTTATTACAGAAGGCAAAGCAAACATAGTAAAAACTGATAAAGAAGGAAATACTACTATTATGAGAGATTTAAAAGAAAATGACATTTTCTCTAATCTTTTCTTTCAAGAGACAGAAGACGAAATATATATAATTAGTAACGGTGAAACAAAAGTTATCTTTATAGATTATTATAATATAATTAAAAATTGTAATCAGAACTGTCCTTTTCATAATAGCATAGTTTTAACCCTATTTGATTTATTAATAGAAGATAACAAACAACAAAATGAAAAGATTGAACTACTATCAAAAAGAACAGTAGAAGATAAAATATTATTTTTTCTAAAGCAAAGAATGAATAAGAATAATATCTTCAAGGTTACTACTTCTTATAAAGCAATTGCAGAGTATCTCTTTGTAGATAGATCAAACCTTATGAGAGAATTAAAAAAAATGGAAGAGAAAGGATTAATTGAAAAACATGAAAAAACAATTAAGATTAAATCCTAATTGCTTATAACCGGACAGTTTTTGAAATGATATAAAAATGGCCTAGAGATTATCTAAGTCATTTTGTCTATTAAAATTGAAATAAACAACCTTTTCTGATATTCTTAATATATCCAATAAAAGAATAGAGGTTGTTTATGAATAAAGTATATAATACACAAGAAGAAATCGCAAGTGAAATGAAAGATTTTTTATTAAAAAGTAATCCTAATATCAGAAAAACAAGGGCTTAAAATTATTCCTTTTATATCTTTAGGTATGATTTTATCTGAATCTTCTGTTGCAAGTGACATTGCCAAAACTCTTAAAGATGAGTTCTCTTTAGTTCAACATGAATCTGTTATTAGAAGAATTAAAAGATTATTTAAAAATAAATTATTTAACCCTTATAAATTCTATGATGATGTTATTAGATATGTCATTTCTAACTATAAGCCTAAACACGATGATAAAAGAATTCATATAGTCTTTGATCACATGTTTTCTCATGATAATTATACTGTTTTTATGATTACTATGAGAGTTGGTAAACAAGGTATTCCTTTATGGTTTAGATGTTTTAAAGATAATGATGACTCTGATGCTTTTGCCGAAGAACTTCTTAAAGAAGGTATTTCTTATGTTTCTTCTTTATTTGATTCTTCTTATAAACTAATATTTCTTGCTGATAGATGGTTTAATTCTACTTCTTTAATGCAACATATTGACTCTTTAGGTCATACTTATTGTATTAGATTAAAAAGAAATATTAAAGTATTTGTCTATGATAAAAAAGAAGGACATAAAGTTTGGAAATTTTTAGATGAAATAGAGCCTTACAAATA
>CAMLTY010000035.1 GCA_946486465.1 uncultured Mycoplasmatota bacterium | reverse complement strand
AATAATATATAGGGATAGTTAAAAGTAAAGGATGTAGTTTATGAATAAGTTAGAGATATTTAAAGAGTTAGAAAAATTAGATTTACCTAAAGATAAATATATAGTAATTAGTGGAGCTTCTTTAGTAGTTCAAGATATTATAGATGAGACAGATGATATAGATTTAACTTGTTCTAAAGAGTTTTATGACAAGTTAGATTGGCCTACTAGAATAGGAGCTTTTGGTGTAGAAGTAAAATATAAATATTTCTTTGAAATAGGATGTAATTTACCTGAATATCAAGATATAGTTTTAATTAATAGTTATAGATTTTTATCGTTAGAAGACTGTTTAGAGATAAAGAAAAGATTAAATAGATCTAAAGATAAGAAATTAATTAAAGAATTAGAACTAAAAGTGTGTCTTAAAGATAATTATTACTTTGAAAGAAAGTTAAGAGAAAAAGGAATTAACTTTATCGCTGGAGTTGATGAAGTTGGACGTGGTCCTTTAGTAGGACCAGTTGTCGCTGCTTGTGTTGTTTTACCAGAACAATTTAATTTAGATGGCTTAACTGATTCTAAAAAACTTAGTGAAAAGAAAAGGGAGTATTTTTATGATGAGATTATGAGACAAGCGCTAGGAGTTGGTGTTGGAATAATATCAGAAAAAGTAATAGATGAAGTTAATATTTATGAGGCGACAAAGATGGCAATGAAAGAGGCAATTAACAATTGTTCTTGTAAAATAGAACATATCTTAATAGATGCGATGAAACTAGATATAGATATACCTACAACTTCTATTATTAAAGGAGATTTAAAAAGTATTACAATAAGCGCCGCTTCCGTTATTGCTAAAGTAACAAGAGATAGAATGTTAGATGAACTAGATTTAAAATACCCAATGTATGACTTTAAAAATAATAAAGGTTATCCTACTAAGAAACATTTAGAAGCCATTAAAGAATATGGTATTTTGGATGAGCACAGAAAGAGTTATGGACCTGTTAGTGAATATTTAAAAAAGGTGAAGTAATATGAAAGAGTTAAAGAATATTAATAAAGAATTTATTATCCTAATTATTATATTTGGTATTATTTGTATTAATGCTTTAATTATTATAATTATGTGTTTAGTATTTGAAAGTGATGGTACTGTTCCTAGTATTATTATGGGATTAGAAGCGATTATAATTGGATTAGTTGTAATTATAGTTGATAGAAGATTAACAAAGAAAAAATATCCTGATTGTTTTCTTAAAACAAAAGGAAGAATTGTTAGTAATCCGTTACAATTAAATGAAAGTGCAAAGTGGTCAAAGTATCCAATTATTAAATATGTAGTTAATGATAAAGAATATATGGTAAAATCATCAATAGGTAGTGGTGGTATTATGAGTTTTATTCTTAAAAATAGAAAGAAAACAGTTTATTATAATAAAAATAATCCTAGTGATGCATATACTAAAAATTATATTTCAATAATAGTGGGATTAATGTTTATGTTAGGTGGAATATTAGCATTGATTGTAACTTTTAAATTAAAATTTTGTTGACAAAGTGATATTTGTAATGTATAAAATTGTATGAAAGAAGGGATTAGATGTCTAAAAACTTAGTGATAGTGGAAAGTCCTAGTAAAAGTAAGACTATTGAAAAATACTTAGGTAATGATTATAAAGTAGTAGCAAGCCAAGGACATATTAGAGATTTAGCAACTACAGGACATTTAGGTCTTGGTGTTGATATAGAAAATGGTTTTAAACCTAATTATGTTCCTTTGAAAGGTAAGAAAAAGATAATTACAGAGTTAAAAAAGTGCGTTAAAGATGCAGATCATATTATTCTTGCAACTGACCCTGACCGAGAAGGAGAAGCAATTTCTTGGCATTTAAAAGAGGCTTTAAATATTAAAGATAAAGATTATGATAGAGTATTGTTTCATGAAATAACTAAAGATAAAGTAATCAATGCTATTAACCATCCAACTAAAATAGATGATAACTTAGTTAAGAGTCAAGAGACAAGAAGAATACTTGATAGAATAATAGGTTTTAGACTATCAAAACTCTTACAATCTAAAATAAAAGCGAAAAGCGCCGGTCGTGTCCAAAGTGTTGCTTTAAAACTTATTGTCGATAGAGAGCGGGAAATAGAAGCTTTTGTCCCAGAAGAGTATTTTACAATTACTGCTATTATTGAAGATACAGAGGCAAATCTATTTAAATATAAAGATGATGATATTAAACTACATAATGAGAGTGAAGCTAATAAAGTATTAGAGTCACTTGGTGATTATTATAATTTAAATAGTATAGAGAAAAAGAAAAGAAAGAAAGCTAGTCGTGCCCCATTTATTACCTCAACTTTACAACAAGAAGCTTCTACTAAACTAGGATTTACGGCTAAAAAGACTATGTCTATCGCTCAGAAATTATATGAAGGAATTGATTTAGGAAGTGAGACTGTTGGTCTTATCACTTATATGAGAACTGATTCTATTAGACTTTCTGATGAGTTTGTAGGTAGTGCAATGCACTATATTGAAGAAAAATTTGGCAAAAAGTATATTGGTTATACTAAACATGCTAAAAAAACAGAAAATGTCCAAGATGCTCATGAAGGAATTAGACCTACTAGTATTTTAAGAGAACCTATAAAAGTAAAACAATATTTATCAAATGATGAGTTAAAACTTTATAGTTTAATCTATAAAAGAGCCTTAGCAAGTCTAATGGCAGATGCTATTATGGATCAAACAACTCTAATCTTTAATAATAATGATTATAAATTTAAAGCGACTGGAAGTATTCTAAACTTTGACGGTTACTTAAAAGTATATAGTGATTATGAGAAAAATGAAGATAAGATTATTCCAGAGCTTATAGAGGGGAAAGATTATAAAGCTAGTGACATCTTATCTGAACAACACTTTACTAAACCTCCAGCAAGATATACGGAAGCTAAATTAATTAAAGAAATGGAAGATTTAGGAATAGGACGTCCTTCTACTTATGCGAAAACTATTGATACTATTAAGGAAAGAGGATATGTAAATATAGAAGATAAAAAGTTCGTTCCAACAGAAATAGGAATTGAGACAACAGATAAACTACAAGAGTTCTTTAGTGATATAATAAACGTAGAATACACTAAAAATATGGAAGAAGAACTTGATGAAATTGCTGATGGTAATTTGGTTTGGAATGAAGTCTTAAAAGAATTTTATGATGTCTTTGAACCCCGGGTTAAAAAAGCATTTAGTGATATGGAAAAAAAGGAAGCCGAAGAAACGGGAGAAATATGTCCTGAATGTGGTAGCCCTTTAGTAAAAAGAACTGGACGATATGGAGAATTTGTCGCTTGTTCTAATTATCCAGAATGTAAATATATTAAGAAAGAAGAGAAACAAGTAATAGAAGTATGTAATTGTCTTAAATGTGATGGTAAAATTGTAGAAAGAAAAACAAGACGTGGTAAAACTTTCTATGGCTGTAGTAATTTTCCTAAATGTAAAGAAGCTTTTTGGGATAAACCAATTGGAGAGAAATGTCCTGTCTGTGGACAGATGCTTATAGAAAAAGATAACAAAATAAAATGTAGTAAATGTGATTATGAGAAAGCCTAATATAGGGCTTTTTTTCTAAACCTTTTTGGTATATAATAAATTAAGGTGATGATATGGAAAAAACTTCTAGAGTAGAGTATCAAAAAAATAAAAGAAGAAAGAAGAAACTTAGATTTAGAAAATGGGTTATTGTTATCTTTCTTGTTTTTTTTATTAGTATATTTGTTCTTTCTGCTTATCAAGTGTTTTCTTGGTATACTGATAATCAAAAAACAGAAGATCTTGAAAAAAATATTATAGATACTACGAAAGTAAAAGAAAAGAAAGATAATGATAATACAGAAAATGTTAATCCTCCAGAAGATACTTCCAATGATTATTGGGATTATATTAAAATGAATCTTTTAGAAGTAGATTTTAATGAACTATTAAAGAAAAATCCAGATACTGTAGGATGGATAGAGGTTAAAGGGACGAATATAAACTATCCTATTGTCCAAACTACAGATAATAGTTATTATTTAACCCATGCTTTTGATGGCTCTAAAAATGAAGCAGGTTGGGTTTTTATGGATTATCGTAATGATCCTGTTAACTTTAATCAAAATACTATTCTTTATGCTCATAGTAGATTAACAGGATCTATGTTTGGAAGCTTAAAAAATATATTAAATAGTTCTTGGTATTCAAATAAAGAAAATCATATTATAAGGCTTTCTACTCCTACAGAAAACACTATGTGGCAAGTATTTAGTGTTTATACAATTCCTAAAGAAAGTTATTATATAACACCTAGTTTTAATAGCGCTGAAGCTTATGGAGAGTTTTTAAATACTATGAAAAGTAGAAGTGAAGTAGACTTTTCTGCAGAAGTTAATACTAATGATAAAATACTTACTTTATCTACTTGTAAAGATAATTTTGGTAATAGAGTAGTTATGCATGCTAAGTTAATAAAAAGAGAAACTAGGTAAAAAAGTGTCAAGTTAATATATAGATATATAAAGTACATAAGGTATTGTCAAAAAATTTATATTTTAGGAGATTGACTTAAGTCTAATTATTTAGTATGCTTATAGTGAAGATAGGGAACCTATCTAATATATTCAAAGAGGAGGAAATATGAAAAACTTAAAAACAATTTTATCTATGATTATTGTTGGATGTTGTGCCTTTATTCCAATGATGAACGTAGAAGCCATTTCACCAGCTGAGATTGGTTATTCTGGTAGTAATGTAACATCAGAAAATAGAGAAGGTACTTATTACTTAACACTAACTGGAGATGCTGTTCAAGATTTAATAGTTAGTGATGGAGAAACTGTTGTACTTGATCTTAATGGACATACTTTAGTTAACTATACTGATGCAGTTGAAACTATTAAAGTAAATGAAGGTGGAGTTTTAACTATAGTTGATAATAGTGCAGAAGAAACTGGTACTGTTAGTCAAGTAGAAACTTCAACTTATGGTCCTATTACTAATTATGGAACTTTAATAATTGAAAGTGGTAATTTTACAACACCATTAGATTTCTATGTAGTTAGAAATGAAGGTGCTAACCTTACTATTAATGGTGGTAACTTTACAACTGGTTCAACAACAACATCATTAATTGGTAATATTAAGTATAATGAATTAAGTGCAGATTTACCAACTATGACAATTAATGGAGGTACTTTTGAAGCAGGAAGTGATGTTATTAGAAATAATGAAAACACTGCTGTTACAATTACAGGTGGTACTTTCACAAGTCAAAGTGCTTTTGCTTTAGATAACTTAGGTTCTGCTACTGTAACAGGAGGTACTTTTACATCAGTAGAAAATTCTGCTATTAGACATCAAATTGATAGTACTAATCCAGATTTTAGTAGTTTTAATATTACTAATGCAACTTTAAACTCTGCTGCTGATAAAGGTGATTATGCAATTTATGATAGAGCAGTTAATGAGGATGTAACTGATGATTATAATATTACAACTGATGCAGATGGTAATTTAGTTCTTGAAGAATTAACACCAGTAACTGATGTTACAGATGAAACAGAAGAAGTTAGTAATGAAGAAAACCCAGAAACTAGTGATGGTATATTACTATTCCTAGGTTTAACTATTGTAGGTTTTGCAGGAGTTGCTTTAGCATATAGAAGACTTCATAATTAAAAGAATTTAAGCATTGTTTAGGCAATGCTTTTTTCTTTTCTAACAAAATTGTAAGGAAATAAGTTTTAATATTATGTTATGATTTTGTTAGGTGATAGATAATGAGACAAAGATTAAGAGATATTATGTTTTTAATACTGGGGGTTAGTTTAACCATTATTTTCTATACAATAGTTATACCTTTTCTTGCAATTATAGGTTTAACTAAAGTAATCTCTACCATTAGACACTTTAATTCTAGACATAAATATGTTAGAATTAATCCATAAGGTCGTGATTAGATGGAATATTTAGATTATTATGATGAAGAAGGAAACTATTTAGGTTATAAAACAAGAGATGAAGTTCATAAAGAAGGACTTTGGCATAATACTGTTCATTGTTGGTTATATGAGAATAATGGAAGCGTTTATTTTCAAATAAGGAAAGATAGCGGAAAGTTTTATACAACTGCCTCAGGTCATGTTTTAAAGGGTGAGACTATTAAAGAAGCATTTAGGCGAGAAATAAATGAGGAAATAGGACTTGATATAGATAGTAGTGATGCAACATTCGTTGGTGTTGTGCCATGGCGAATGGATAAAATGAAAAATGGTGTTCTTATTAAAGATAGAGCGAAAGCGAATGTTTATGTTGATTTATTTGAAGGAGATATTAATAGTTTTAAATTTGATCCTAAAGAAGTGCTAGGTGTCGTTAAAGTAAAAGCAAAAGATGCTTTAGAGTTATTTAAAAAGGGCAAAGGTGAGATCCCTGCTATAATTATTACTACTAAAGATAATAAAAATATTAGAGAAAATAGAATGGTTACTATAGATGATTTTCTAGTTCGAGAGAATGAAAATGCTTATGATAAATATAAAGATGTGTTAAGTAAAATAATAGAAATTACTAAATAGATGGTAATTTCTTTTCTATTTTGGTACAATTATCTTAAGATAGGAGAGATTACATTGAAAGAGGCATATACAAAAAGCAGTGATAATGTATTAGAAGAAGTAAGCAGTAATATAAATGGATTAAATGAAAAAGAAGTAACTAAAAGATTAGAAAAAGACGGTTTTAATGAAATTAGAAGTAAAAAAACTAAAACTATATTAGAAATGATTATAGATGAACTTAAAGATAGAATGATTTTAATACTTTTGTTAGCATCAATTCTTTCATTTTTATTAGGCGAATATGCTGAAGGAATAGTCATTTTAATAATTATTTTTATTAATACTTTAATTAGTATTATCCAGGAGAAAAAAGCGATTAATGCTATATCCGCTTTAAGAAATATGAATACTCCGCATACTACTGTTATAAGAGATGGTAAGAAGAAAAATATTTTAACTAAAGAATTAGTTGTTGGAGATATTGTTTATTTAGAAGATGGTAATATAGTTCCAGCCGATATTAGATTAATAGAAGAAAATGGACTAAAAGTAGATGAGTCATCTCTAACAGGAGAAAGTGTGCCTGTAGAAAAAGATGCTGGAAGTATTTTAGATGAAAATACGGCACTAGCCGATCGAGTAAACATGGTTTATTCTTCTACTATTATTTCCTATGGAACCGCTTTAGGAGTAGTAACAGCAACTTCTAAAGATACAGAAGTAGGATCTATTGCTACAATGCTAGAAGATACTGATAGTTTAGATACTCCATTAAAAAGAAAACTCAATAAAGTAGGTGAAGTCTTAAGCATTGTCGGTATTTTAATAGCATTAATTATATTTATTATAGGATTATTATATGGTAAAGATTTTATCTCTTTATTAATGGTTGCTATATCTTTAGCAATTTCTGTAATACCAGAAGGATTACCTGCCGCTGCTACCATAGTAATGGCTTTAGGTGTTTCTCGTATGGCAAAGAAAAATGCCTTAGTTAAGAAACTTCCTGCTGTTGAAGCGTTAGGAAGTGCAACTGTTATTTGTTCAGATAAGACAGGAACTCTTACTTTAAACAAGATGACCGTTACTAGAAGTGTTTTATACAGTGATATTCTTGATAAAAGTATTGATAATAATTATAGTGATGACTTGATTTATTGTGCATGTTTATGTAATAATGCTTATCTTGATAAAGATAAAGTAATAGGAGACCCTACAGAAGGATGTTTATTAAATTATGCTAAAGATAATGGCTATGATATTAAGAGTATTAAAAGTAATAAAGTTTTATATATAGAACCATTTGATTCTGTCAGGAAGAGAATGAGTGTTGTTGTAAAAGATAAAAAAGACTATTTACTTTATAGTAAAGGAGCACCTGAAGAGTTAATAGATGTATGTAATTATGCTATAGTTGATGATAAAAAAATTAAACTTACTGAAAAAGATAAAGAGTTAGTAAAAGAGTATTGTGTCGCTTTATCTAGTGAAGGCTTAAGACTTCTAGGTTTTGCTTTAAAAAATATAAATATGATTCCTAAAGAAGGAGATAAGATAGAAGAGGACTTAACTTTTATTGGTATTATGGGAATAATTGATCCGCCTCGAGTTGAAGTAAAACATGCAATTAAGACCTGCCATGAAGCAGGTATTAGAGTAATTATGATAACAGGAGATCATAAACTAACTGCTCAAGCTATTGCTAAAAAACTTGGTATATATAAAAAAGGTGATTTAGTAGTAGATGGCGAAGCATTAAGTAAAATGAGTGATTTAAAACTTCGTAATACTATTAAAAATATTTCTGTTTTTGCAAGAGTAACTCCTAAAGATAAACTTAGAATTGTTAATGCTCTAAAGAAGAATAAAGAAATAGTTGCGATGACAGGGGATGGAGTTAATGATGCTCCTGCTCTTAAAAAAGCTGATATTGGTGTTGCTATGGGAATAACTGGTACTGATGTTGCTAAAGATTCAGCAGCTATGATTCTTTTAGATGATAATTTTACAACAATCGAAGAAGCGGTTAAAGAGGGAAGAAGAGTTTATCGCAATATTCAAAAAGTTATTCAGTACTTATTAGCAGGCAATATTGCCGAAGTCTTAACTATTTTTGTTACAATGCTATTTAATCTTTCTAGCCCTTTACTTGCAGTTCATATCTTATTTATTAATCTTGTAACTGATACCTTACCATCTCTTGCTCTTGGAATAGATCCAGCAAGTTCTAATATTATGAAACATAAACCCGTAAAACAAGGAAGTTTATTTGAAAAAGGTCTTGTCTTTAGAATAGGTTTTTATGGTGTTTATCTTGCTATCATCACACTAATCGCTTACTTTATAGGTTCGAATGATAGTTTTAATGTCGGTATGACTATGGCCTTTACTGTTTTATGCCTATCGCAAATATTCCATGCTCTAAATCAAAGTTCTAGTGAAACATCTCTATTTAGTAAAGATTATCCAAGGAATAAAATGTTATATTTAGCAATGCTAGGTTCAATTACTTTCCTTTTAATAGTTCTATTTATAACACCTATAAGAGAGTTTTTTTCACTTAGCATTCTAACAGTAAGTGAATGGTTAATAGTTATATTATTATCACTTTCACCAATTTTAGTAGTTGAAATCTTTAAAGTAATAAAAAGATATTTTAAAATAGAGGAGTAATATTATGATAATAAATAAGAAAAGAATAGTTTTAAGTAATAAAATCTATCCTCTTTTTGCAGGTTTATCAGGAGATTTAATTTTCTATATTGCAATTAATACACTATTCTTAACAGAAGTTAAACATTTAAGTGCTTTAGAGATAAGTTCACTTACTACAATTAGTACTTTGGTAATGCTTCTTTTAAATCCTGTAGTTATAAAAATAATAAATAAAATAGGATCATTAAATTCAGTTAGAGTAGGAGTTATACTTCTTTTCTTAGGCGCTTTCCTAATAACTATTGGTAATAATTATTTTACTATTTTAATAGGCTCTATTCTTTATGAAGCTTATGCTTATTTTAAGAAAATGGATACTGTAATGTTAAGAAATAATTTAAATTTTTTAAAAGAAGAGGATAGACATCTAGAATATGAAAGTAAGGGTTCTTTAATTTATGCAGTTGTTACCATGTTTACTGCATTCATCTCAGGGCTCCTCTTTAGTTTAAATAATTATTTACCTATGATATGTTGTTTAATCTTTTGCTTAATTAATATTATTTTAGTTAACTTTCTATATGAGGTTAAGCCTTTTAATAAGAAGAAAATAAATTATGATAAAAGAAAAGTTAAAATTACTCATCTAATCTTTTTACTTTTCCTTCTTTTTGCTATATGTTATTCCATTATTGATTTAGGACAAAATAATAGTAAGTTATTCATACAGTACAAGTTAGGAGAGTTTTTAACTATTAATAACGTAGCAATTGCTTTATCTTTAATAGTCAGTATCTCAAGAATTGTAAGAGTAGTTGCAAATTATTTCTTTTTAAGTATATACGAAAAATATAAAAGCAAAATTTTATCAATTATAGGATATAGTTTGTTTATATCATTTACTCTTATTTTAATAGGAAACTTTGTCCCTCATAAAATAATTGGTATTATTTTAATGAGTTTTGGCTTTTGCGTATTTCTTGCTGTAAGAGATCCCTTTGAAAATTACATTAAAGAATTATTACTTGATAATAGTAAAGAAGAAGACCATAAGATAATGATTAATAAGTTAAACTTTACAAGAAAATTAGGAAAATTAATAATAAGTAGCTTAATTACTTTAATACTTCTAAAAGATAATTTAACTTATGTAATGGTATTCTTATTAGGACTATCTTGTTTTTGTTTAGTGATAGTTTATGAAATATATAAAATATTAAGGAAAAAGAAATATGCTTAAAATATCTTGAAATATAGATATTTTAGTTTTATCGTTGAGACAAGATAAAAATGTTGTTTTGCATTATGTTAAAAGAGAAATTTTAAACTTAGGTTTAACGACAATTGATTCTCCTTTTGGAATGAAAATAAGAACTTATGATATAGAAAGAACTATTTGTGATATCATTAAGGCAAGAAAACATATGGACAAAGAAATTTTTACTAAAGCATTGCAAAGATATTCAAAAATGAAGAATAAAGATTTATTAAAATTAATGAAATATGCAAAAAATTAAATATTGAAAAGAAAGTTATTGAATATATGGAGGTGTTATTATAATTAATCAAGAGAAATTAAAAAGTTTAGTTTTTAAAAAAGCCCAGGGTAATAGTGACCTTTCTCAAAACATATTTTCAATTGTTTTATTTTGAAAGAATTTTAGAGAGATTATCTAAAAGTAAATATAAAGGTCAAATAATTTTAAAAGGTGGTCTTCTATTAACATCAGTAATAGGTAGTTATGATAGAACTACTAAAGATATGGATGCTACTCTAAAGGTAATACCTTTAACAAAAGGCAATATAGAAAAAATATTTAATGAAATCCTTAATATTGATATTAAGGATGGTGTGTCCTTTGAAATCGTTTCAATAAAAGACATAAGCTTAGAAGATGAGTATGGTGGTTTTAGATTAAATATATTATCAAAATTAGATAATAATAAAACTTATATTACAGTAGAATTAACAACAGGTGATATTATTACTCCAAGAGAAATGAAATATAACTATAATTCTATTTTTGAGGACAAGAAGATTCCAATAATGACTTATACTCTTGAAACTCTTTTAGCAGAAAAATTTCAAACTGTTATTACTAGAGGAATATTTAATACAAGATTAAAAGATTTTTATGATATATTTATTCTTATTAAAACAAAAATTAATACTATTGATAAGAAAACATTAGTAATAGCAATAGAAAACACTTTTAAAAGAAGAGAAACAAAACTGGATATAAATTATTTTACTAAGGTTATTGATAGTTTAACTGAAAATGATAATCTTAAAGATTTATGGAAAGATTATCAAAATAAAAATAATTATGCGAAAGATATAGATTTTGAAGATACAGTTGATGCTATTAAAATAATAGTTAATATACTAAAAGAAATATTAGTTACTGCCTAAAAGTTGTGATGAATTAAGAAAGGATTTTTAATGTGAAAAAAGTAAGAAATGCTGTACGTACATTTGTAATTGTAAATGAAAAGGTTCTATGTATAAAATACAAAGAAAAAAATGTAGGATACATTGATATTCCTGGAGGAAAAATAGAAGCAGACGAAACAAGTATGGAGGCGGCAATTAGAGAAGTAAGAGAAGAAACAGGAATAGAAGTTAATAATTTAGAAGAAGTTGGCAATGTTGTTATTGAGTATCCAGATAGAACTTATAACATGAATGTATTTGTTACAAGTGATTATAGAGGAAATGTTAGAAACAATATGGAAAATGATGCTTTCTTTATTGATATAGATGATTTATTAAAAGAAGAGAAAAGATATGCTATTACGTATTTGTTAGATAATGAGTTTAAAGATGATTTTAATAATAGAAAGCTTAATGCTAAATTTAATGTTGATAATAATCATAATGTTATTAATTATTATTCATTTAAATAGAAATTTTAGAGTTATTGACACTAAATTGATAAAAAAACATTAAATTAGTGTCTATAACTTGATAACTTATATTAGAAAAACGTAGCAAAATAATATAGAAGATTAACAACAAGAACATAAGAAATAAAATAAATTTTATTTCGCCCTTGTCGTTGCCTCCAAGGATTCCTATTTCATAGATAGAGTAACCTCTATTCTCCATAGGCTTAAA
>CAMLTY010000034.1 GCA_946486465.1 uncultured Mycoplasmatota bacterium | reverse complement strand
GCTTTAGCATAGAAGGAGTTTCAGTCCTCACTCCAAACCCTGTACTTTAAGTGCAGGGTGGTTGATAACATATGATTTTGATGTATATCTTAATCAAAGATATTATGTTAGTGATTTAGCCATATTACCTAAAGCCTATCAAAAAGAACAATATAAGTTAATTTCTATTGATATGATGATGGAACAATTTGATAGAGCAGGTGAAAATATGGAAGAAGTAATAGTTAATAATTCAATACATTTAAGTCCTATAGTAGATTTTGCAATGAGTTTTGATTGTAATCCTTTTTATAGCTATTATAATTCTTATGTTAGTATACCTAAAAATACAAGGGGCATTGATAGATTTTTAAACGATTTTCCTAAATCCTATCAATATTTTATAGATGTTTTTAATACAAGTGCAGATGACTTAATAGAATATATTGAATCTAATTATCCTATAAAAGTTGATAATGAGATAAAAGAAAAATATAAAAAAATGGTATCAAAAAATCAAAAAATATTAAAGGCAATTAGATAGGAGATACAACGTGTTTAAAGAAGAAAAAACAAATAAATTATTAGATTATAGTGATGATGATTTTATTAAGAAACTTGGCATTAGTAAATGGGAATATTTAAATGTTTATAAAGATTATCTTATAGAACAAGATAATAAATATTATTTTAGTAAAAAAATAGATAATGAGTTTTTATATAATGAAATTATTGGTAGATATTTATGTAGTAAAATTAATCTTAATACTACAGATTTAATTATTAAACATAAAGGAATATTTAAAAGTAAAATATTAACCCCAAACTATCATAATAAAGATTATATACATTTTAGGCCAGATGATAATTTTGGATATGGAATGATAACTAAAACTTTTCACGATAGTTATTTTGCCCATTTAGATGCTAGTCTACAAGATGATATGTTAAAGTTAATAGCAGTTGACTTAATGATGGAACAAATAGATAGATATGCTAGAAATATGGAAGTATTTGTTATTGATGACACTTTTAGATTAGCACCTATTATAGATTTTGAACTTTCCTTTTTTAATGATAGAAAGTCATTTATTTACTTTAATCCTTATATTTTAATAAGAAAAGATGTAAGAACTTTAGATAACTTCTATGATAAATATCCAGAAGGTTATAGTTATTTTAAAGAAATTTTTAGAACTAGTACTAGGGAGTTAATAGATTATATTAAAGATGAATATAATTTAGAAACAAAGAGATTAGTTAAAAAAGATATTAGTTGTACAGTTAGAAGAAATCATAATATATTAAGAGAACTACAAGGATAGATAATAGTTCTTTTCTTTTGCAAAAAACTATATATTTTTTAAGCTTTAAATAGTATAATGTAATCATAAGAGGGTGATACTTGTGTCTTATATTAGTGTTAAGAATTTAACTAAAATCTATAAAATGGGAGAAGTTACTATTAAAGCCTTAGATAATGTTTCTTTTGATATTGAAGAGGGTGAACTAACTGTTGTTTTAGGGCCAAGCGGAGCAGGTAAGACAACTATATTAAATATCTTAGGGGGAATGGACACTGCAACTAGTGGTAAAGTTATTATTGATAATAATGATATCGCCAAATATAACAGTAGAAAACTAACTGATTATAGACGCTATGATATAGGGTTTGTCTTCCAATTCTATAACCTTGTAGGTAATTTAACTGCTATAGAAAATGTTTCTCTTGCTAGTCAAATATGTAAGAATCCAATGGATAGTGGTGAAGCTTTAAAAAGAGTAGGTTTGTTAGATAGAAGAGATCACTTTCCTGCTCAACTTTCTGGTGGTGAACAACAGCGTGTTTCTATCGCACGTGCGATCGCTAAAAATCCTAAACTTTTACTTTGTGATGAACCAACAGGGGCTTTAGACTCTAAAACTGGTAAAAAAATAATAGAACTATTGCAAGAAGTTTGTCATAAGACGAAAACGACAACAATAATCATTACTCATAATGCTGTTATCGCTGATATTGCCGATAAAGTTATTAAAGTTAAAAATGGTAAGATAGAAAGTGTATCTATCAATAAACATCCTAAACTTGTTAAGGAGATTGATTGGTAATGTTAATCTTTAAGAATAGTTTTAGGAAAATATGGAAGTCTAAAGGACGTTTCTTATCATTGATACTTATTGTCATATTAGGTACATCTTTTTTTGCAGGAGTTAGAGAAACAGCTAGTGATATGATTAAGACACTTGATAATTATTATGATGAGACTAATTTATATGACATTAAAATAGTTAGTACGATGGGACTTACAGATGATGATATTGCATCACTAGAAGATATAAAAGGAATAAAAGAAGTAGAAGGGACATATTCTTTTGATACTTTAATAGATGGTAATGCTGTTAAAGTAAGTGCCTTATCAGATATTAGTAAACCAACCTTAGTTGACGGTAGAATGCCTAAAAGTAATAGTGAGTGTCTTGGTGAAGATGAGAAGTTTAAGATAGGAGAGACTATTAAAGTAGAAGATGATACCTATCTTAAGAATAATACTTGTAAAGTAGTAGGAACTGTTAATAGTAGTAGTTATATCTATGAAAATAAAGGTATATCGACAGTAGGTGATGGAAAACTTGATAGTTTAGTCTATGTTCCTAAAGATAACTTTAAACTTGATTATTATACAGAAATATACTTAATAGCTTCAGATACTAAAGAAAAATTATCTTATAGTGATAGTTATGATGAAATAATAGATAAAGTTAATAAAAGACTTATGAAGTTGAAGCCTTTAAGAGAAACAGCAAGATATGAAGAGATACTTAAAGAGGCGATGGATAAAGTAACTGCATCTCAAAATGAACTTAATAGGGTCAAAGAAGAAAATGAAACTAAGTTTAATGATGCTCTAACTGAGTTAAACTCTAATAAAATAAAACTTGATGAAGGACTGGAAGAATATAACAGTAATTTATATACATTAAATAAGACTAAAGAAGATACTGAGTCTCAAATTAATAATGGCTTTAATGCTTTAGAAAGTGCTAAGGCAGAGTTTAATAATACTTTAAGTAGGGCCGGACTTACAGTAGAGAGCTTGCAGCCTACCCTTGATATCATAAATACTAATATAAGTAGTCTTGAAGAACAATTAAAAGGACTTGATCCTAGTGATAGTTTATATGAAACATTAAATGCTACATTAAGTGAATTAAAGACTAATAAATCTAATATAGAAACATTAATTAGTACCAATAATACTTTAAAAGAGCAAGAAGCTACTTTAAATAATTCTTTAAGTACTTGGAATAGGGAATATAATAATGCTCTAAAAGAATTAAATAGTGCTAAAAAAGAAATAGATGAGGGCTATATTGAGTTAGAAGAAGGTTATGATGAATATAATTCTAACTATAATCTATATTTAGAAGAAATATCTAACTACGAGACGGAGATAAATGATGCTAAAGAAGAAATACAAAATATAGAGAAACCTGTTTGGTACTTATTAACAAGAAGTGATTTAACAGGATATACTAGTTTTTATGAAAGTGCTACTAAAGTAGACTCTATCGCTGCTGTATTTCCAATATTCTTCATTCTAATAGCATTTCTTATGGCCTTTAATACGATGAATAGAATGATAGAAGAAGAGCGTAGTGAGATAGGGGCCTTTATCTCTTTAGGTATTAGAAAATCAACTATTTCCTTTAGTTATCTTTTATATGTATTTATCGCTTGTATTTTAGGACTTGTTATAGGCTTAAGCGTTGGATATACCTTAATACCAAGAATACTTTATACTGTCTATGCCGCATCCTTTACAATACCAGAATTATCTACTTATGCTAATCCATATGCTTGTCTAATTATTGTCTTAACAACAATTATCTTAATGAGTTTAGTAGTATTTATTACTCTTATTAAAGACTTTAGATTAGCACCTGCAACTATATTAAGACCAGAATCTCCTAAGAATGGTAAAAAGATATTATTAGAGAGAATTAAACCATTCTGGAAGCATTTATCATTTTCTTGGAAGATAACCTTACGTAATTTATTTAGATACAAGAAAAGAATCTTTATGACTGTTTTAGGTATTGCAGGATGTACGGCATTACTTCTTACAGGTTTTGGTATAAAAGATAGTCTTAGTGACTTATTAGATATACAATATGGAGAGATAACTCATTATGATGCAACACTTGTCTTAAATGATGATGTTGATGAAGATGATGTTACTAAAGCTTTAAGTGATAATAATATAACTAATTATATAAATACTAATATATCTAGTTTTACTTTTAAAGCGAATAATAAGAACTTAGACTTTACTTTAATTGCCTTTATGAACGAGAAAAAAATCAAGGACTATGTTACTTTAAAATCCCTTGATGGAAGTGATTTAAACTTAAGTGATGATGGAGTTATTATTACAGAAAAGATGGCTGATTTATTAAATGCTAAAGTAGGAGAGAATATTAGTATTAGAAATAGTGATAACGAATTATTTATAGTTAAAGTTTCTGGAATATGTGAAAACTATATAAGTAATTTCATGTATATGAATAGTACTTATTATGAAGAGATATTTAATGATGACGAGTTTAATAGTTATCTTGTTAATATAGATAATTCTATTAATAAAGAAAAACTATCTAATAATCTATTAGATACTGGATACTTTGGAGCGATACAGTATACTGATGATAATATGAAAATGTTTAATGATATTATCGCTGGTATGAATAATATAGTCTATCTAATAATAGCATTTTCTAGTTTTCTTGCTATAACAGTTTTATATAATCTTACAATTATTAATATCAATGAAAGAAAAAGAGAGATAGCGACTCTAAAGGTCTTAGGCTTTAGAGATAAAGAAGTATCTAGTTATGTATATAGAGAAACTATTATTTTAACTATAGTAGGTATTATAGTAGGAATATTCTTAGGCTTTTCTTTAAATACCTTTATTTTAATGATTGCTGAGACTGATGAGATATTATTTATTAAAATAATTAAACCATTAAGTTATGTTCTATCATTTATAATTATTATAGTATTTAGTGTTATAGTTCAAGTAATAACATACTTTATCTTAAGAAGAATAGATATGATAGATTAATTAAAATCAGTAGAGTAGAGAATAAAGCTTAAACCTATTTATGTTACAGATTTATTTATAATAATCTTCGGTATCCCGTGTGGACCGAAGACTTTTTGTTGAAAAAGAAAAAAGGACTTGATATTCCTTTCAACCTAACTGAAGTGATTTAATATCATACATCAGTTATAGACCTGACAAAGTTTTTAACTTTCGGTATAAATAGTATAACATATATTTTTACTATTTGTGTAATTATATTTTAAGTTGTTAGGTTAAAGCCCTTTCCTGGGTTTCTATCTAGAATAGAATAAAGGGAAGGGAGAAAATTATGAATAGAGATTTTAATTATAATTATTATCCAAATAATATGGATAGAGATATGAATAATCCTAAATTTTTTACTGAAAAAGAGGGTTATTTAAGAGGTAATATGTTTAGAAATTTATATAGTAGGTATAAGAATTATGAACCTCAAACATTAAGACCTACTACAGAACAAGAGGAGATGTTTTTAAGAATGTCAGAAGCAGAATTTGCTGCTCATGACCTTAATTTATATTTAGATTTATATCCTAATGATGGTAATGCTCTAGATTTATTTAATAAATATAGAAAAGAAGCGAATAGATTGATGATGGCTTATGAAGATAAGTATGGTCCAATTCTAGTTAGTAGTGATAGTCTAGATATAAGTCCGTTTTTATGGCAAACATTAATATTTCCTTGGAATATGGAGGGATTAAGTAATGTTTAAATATGCTAAGAGATTACAATATCCAGTTAATATTAAGAAAAAAGATATAGGTATGGCTAAACAGTTAATTACACAGTATGGTGGTCCTAATGGAGAACTTGCTGCAGCACTTAGATATCTTAATCAAAGATATACTATGCCTGATCAAAAAGGGCAAGCATTGTTAACAGATATTGGAACTGAAGAGCTTGCTCATGTAGAAATGTTATCTACTATGGTATATCAACTTTTGAAGGATGCTACTGTAGAGGAATTAAAAGAAGCAGGACTTGCTTCAAACTATGCAGAACATAGAAATGCTATATATCCTACGGATGCTAATGGAGTACCTTTTACTGTTGCATATTTTGCAACAACAGGAGATCCTCTTGCAGATATAATGGAAGATATGGCAGCAGAACAAAAAGCAAGAGCAGTATATGAGAACCTAATAGACCTTACAGATGACCCTGATGTTATTGGACCACTATTATGGTTAAGACAAAGAGAAATAGTTCATTATAATGCTTTTGAAGATTTATTTAATTACTATGATAAAATGTTAAATAATAAAAGATAGATGTTGATGTCTATCTTTTTGTTAAAAAAACACCATTATTTCTACTAATATTCCACCAATTATGGTAGAACTTCGATTTAACAGTGTTTTTCTAAAAGTATAATTATACATTATGAGCTTTCCCCTGACTAAAGGATTCCACAAAGCAAGCTTGTTGGTATGTATTGAACACACCCTTTAGTGACTCAGCGAACTACTTACTCACTGAATGAATAGTATCATAAAATATATTATCTGTCAAATTTAATTATGAAATATTCTTAAAGGTAAGTTTCAAAAAACGTTGATTTCCTATGTATATTATGATATTCTCTAACTAAAGGAGATATAAATTATGAGTTCTGAAATAAAATGGTATGATTTTCCTCAAAAATAAAAATTTGGAGTGCTGATATAGATTATGTAATGTTTATAGATGAAAATGGTAGTGCAGGTAAAATAACCGATATTTTTAAAAAAATTACTAATAATCTTCCAATAGATGAAAATGATAAGTATTTTACTATAACAGGATGTATTTTTGAGAGAAAAGATTATTATAATGCACAATTAGAAATAAAGAAATTAAAAGAAAAGTTTTGGGACGAAGGTATTTATTATGACAGTAAAGCTAAAAAAGAAAAATATGTATGCTTACATTCTAGAGAAATCAGAAGACATGATGGAGCATTTAATGATAAATTAATTAATCATAATGAATTTACAATGGCTTTAACAAATACGTTGAAAAATATAAATTGTACAATAATTTCTATAAATATTAATCTTGTAGAATATTTGAAGAAAGGATATCTTCATAACGTTTATGAAACTGCTTTTGATTTTATTTTGGAAAGGTATATTTATGCAACTAAAAATAACAAAAAAGGCATTATTATGCTTGAAGCTAGAGGAAAGTTAGAAGATAAAGCTCTATTAAAACATATTAATGATGTAATAAATAATAGAGGCAGAAAGAATATTACAACCAAAGAATTAAAAGAAAAAATTAAGGGAGTATATTTTAATCCAAAATGGAACGAAGAATATAGTGCAACATACGTTGGTTTAGAAATTGCTGATTTATTTAGTTATCCAATACATCAAGCAGTAAAGTATAAAAAGGATAATCAAGCATTTTTAGTTTTAAAAGAAAAATTAGATGGTTATCCAAACTTTTTAAATAAAGAAATCAAGATTTTTCCAAAAGAAAAGGATGACATTAATCATCCTTAACCGTACGCTATACAACGTACCCCTTGAAAGCAAAATTGCTTTCTATGACTAAATAATATCATAAAATATATTATCTGTCAAATTTAGTATATGAAATATTTTAAAAAGTATGTATATGTTAGTAACAAATATTTGACTTTATAATGAATTTATATATAATATGTTGTAAAGAAAGGAAGAATTTTATGGAAGACGATAAATATAAAACATTAGAATCATTAAGAGAAACAAAAAAATTTCTGAATGGCATAAAAGGATACTTAAAAGAGGATGAAGAATCTGTAGAGCTAGATACCCTTGCCGCTATCGCTCTTTTAAGAAGACCAGAACTAGCTAAAAGAGGAGAAGAGGCTTTAGGTGATAAATATAGAGATTTTACTGGAGATTTATATGGTATTATTAGTTCTACTTTTGGTAGTGAACAAATAGTAAGAAGTGCTATGTGTTTTGAGGCTATAATTCGTTGTGCCGAGGCTCATAATAAAGGTGTGGATAGTGAAGAAGTATATGAAAAATATATTGGCATAGAAGGAACCGAAGATAGTATCAATAATTTATATTTTGGTAAAAGATTAGATACTATTCAAAAACAATTTGTTGCAGATAATTATGATTCTGCATTTGGACATTATACTTTTACATTTATGGTAGAGCAAGATTTACAAGAAAAACGTATATCAGGAAATATAAAAGCTAAGTAGTAATTAAACGTTACTACTTTTTGAATGTCTAAAAATTCTAGTTCTTGTCTAAACACTCATTCTTTGATAAAATGATAAGAGTAAAGAGTGGTGTTTTAAATGTACTTGAAAGAAATTGTAACTAATGGTTTTAAATCTTTCGCTGATAAAATGGAAATAAAACTAGATGATGAAGTTACTTGTATTGTTGGACCTAATGGAAGTGGTAAGAGTAATATTGTCGATGCTGTTCGTTGGGTATTAGGAGAACAATCAGTTAAAAACTTACGTGGTGATGGAGGTATGAGTGATGTAATATTTGCAGGTAGTGCCTCTAGAAAAGCTAAGAATGTCGCTAGTGTTGAACTTATCTTTGATAATAGTGACCATTATCTAAAAGTAGATTATAGTGAGGTTAGTATTAAAAGAAGAGTCTATCGTAGTGGAGAGAATGAATACTTTATTAATAATAATAAAGCAAGACTTAAAGATATAGTTAATCTCTTTTTAGATAGTGGTGTTGGAAAAGAGTCTTTTAACATTATTTCTCAAGGAGAAGTCTCTAAAATAATCAGTGAAAGTAATGACGATAGAAGAGTTGTTTTTGAAGAAGCAGCAGGGATTTTGAAATATAAAAAACGAAAAGAAGAAGCTTTAAGAAAACTAGATAAAACTAATGATGCACTTGACAGAGTAGAAGATATTATTAAAGAGTTAGAAGTACAAGTAGAACCTTTAAAAGAACAAAGTGAGAAGGCAAGGGAATATAAAACTTTAAAAGAAGAGTTAGAAAACCTTGAAATTGCTTTAATCGCCTATGATATTTATAATCTATCTACTAATGAAGAAATATTAAAGAAAGAAAAAGAAGAATTAGATAAAGAGATAATAGATTTAGAAAGTACTGTAAATAAAGATAGCGGTATCTCTTTAAAGAAGAAAACTGATTTATTAAATTTAGAGAAAGACTTAGAATTTACTCAGAAAGAATTACTTAATAAAACAGAAGAGATAGGTAAGTTAAACGTAAAACTTAATATCTTAAAAGAACAAAGAAAAAATAAAGACTTAAGTAAAAGTGAAGAAGAGTTAAGGACTTTAATAGATGAAAAAGCTAAGATTAATAAAGAGATTAGTGTCTTGGAAGAGGAGATTAATATTATAAATAGCGATATTACTAATATGAATGATGATATTAATGCTAGTAAGAATAATCTTAAAGGCCTTAAACTTACCTTAAAAAATTATGAACAAACAGGAAGTAAGTTAGATAGAGATATTTTAACTAATAAACATAAAGTAGAATTATTAAGATTAGAAGCAGAGCGTGGTAATAACTTACCTAATGCTATTAAGAAGATATTAGAAAATGACAAACTACAAGGTATATATGATATTATAGGCAATGTTATTAAGACTAAAGATGAGTATGTAAGATGTTTAGATGTGGCTATTTCTAGTAGTAAAAACTTTGTTATAGTTAAAGATGAAGAAAGTGCTAAAGAAGCGATTAGATACTTAAAGAATAATAATTTAGGAAGAGCGACTTTCTTTCCTATTAACGTTATTAAAAAAAGATATATAGATGATAACACTAAACATTTATTAGAAACATTAGAGGGATATATTGGTGTTTTAGCAGACTTAGTTACAACTGAAAATGAATATAAAAATATTATCTATAATCAATTAGGTCTTGTAATCATTGCCGAAGACTTAGATACAGCTTTAAAAATAAGTAAGAAGATAGATAGACGTTATAAAGTTATTACTCTAGCAGGTGATGTTATTAATGTAGGAGGTTCCATGAGTGGTGGTACTAACTATAAAGGTAGAAGTGCTGTTATGATTAATCAAGAGATTACTAACTATCTTAATATAATTAATAGTTTAGAAGAATCTAATAAGAAAATTACTCTTGATATTAATGATACAAAAGAAGATATTAGAAAACTAGAAGATAAGATATATCTAAAAGAAAAAGATTTAAAACTATTAATAGATGAAGTTACTAATAAAAATCATAATCTACTTAATAATAAAGATATCCTTAGTAGTATTAGTGATAATATCGATAATCTATCTAGTAATGAGAATACTCTAGATACTAAAGAAGAAGATTTAGTTAATAGATTCTATGATTTAAGTAGTTTTAAAGAGAAGTTAGAACTAAAAATGACTACTCTTAAAAAAGATATAAAGAGTCTAAAAGACGAAATAGAAGAAGATGAAGATAAAAATAAATATAAGAATAATTTAATTAGAAAAGCTGAGGATAAGAGAAATAGTTTAGAATTAAAGCTTAAAGAGATTGATGTAAAATTAGATAATTTACTTAATACTTTAAGTAGTGAATACTCTATTACTTATGAAAAAGCTAGGAAAGATTATGAACTTGAATTAGAAGAGAAGGAAGCTAGAAGTAAAGTAAGTAATTATAAAGCAAGAATTAAAAGTCTTGGTATGGTTAATCTAGCAGCAATAGATGAGTATGAAAGAGTTAATACTAGATATATGTTTTTACTACATCAAAAAGAAGATTTAACGAAAGCCATCGCCACTCTTCTTGAGATTATGAATGAGATGGATGAAGTTATGAAAGAGGAGTTCTTAAAGACTTTTGAATTAATAAGAAAAGAATTTAAAGAAGTTTTTAGAGCATTGTTCCATGGTGGAGAAGCAGATTTAAAACTAACTACCGATGATATCTTAACAACAGGAATAGAAATAGTTGCTTGTCCTCCAGGTAAGAAGTTAACTACTATTAGTTTATTATCAGGAGGAGAGAAAACATTAACTGCCATTAGTCTTTTATTTGCAATTATTAATGTTAGAACAGTACCATTCTGTATATTTGATGAAGTAGAAGCAGCCTTAGATGAAGCGAATGTTATGGAGTTTGGTAAGTATTTAGCAAATTATAAACATAAAACTCAGTTTTTAATAATTACCCATAAGAAAAAGACAATGGAATATGCTGATACATTGTATGGTATTACGATGCAAGAGTCAGGGGTCTCTAAACTTGTTAGTGTAAAGTTAACAAATAATGAAGAATTGATATAGCATAAATTAATTTATTATGTTAGAATAATTTTAAGTAAAACAATGGAGGGACGGTTTATGGAAGATAAAAATGAAAGTTTAATAAAAAAATATCAGTTTATATTGGAAGAATTAAAAAATATTGGCGATATTTATAATGGTAGAGGTTATTTTCCAGATGCAGATATGCCTTTTTTTGAAGAAAAAGGTTGTGAAGTGACTAATTATGATTTTGGTATAGAAGAATTTGAAGTAAAAAAAGTTTCTGATGGACCAATAAAGAAGAAGAAAATTTAAATTGTTTAAGAATAAAATATTATTATAAGAAAGAAGGTAAAAAAATTGAGAAAAATAAATACTAGTATCCGTTTACAATATGTTACCTGGGGGGGGGCAGTTTAGTAAGTATCTAGTAAATACTTTCTTTCATTATGGCTTAAAAGAATAGAGGGTAATTCTATTCTTTTTTATGTGCATAAATGAAAGGAGTAAGAAGATGAAAAAAATATTATTAGAAACAAGTTTTAGTAAAATTTATATGATAGTAATGATTATAATAACTCTATTAATATTAGGAGGATACTTTTCTTATGCGATGTTTACAGTAACAAAAGAAAAAGAAAATGCTATAAGTATAGTAACAGGTAATTTAACTTACAAGTTAGAAGTAGATGGAGAAGAAGGAAATACCCTAACAGTACCTGCCAATAGTAGAAAAGATTTTATAGTAACTTTATCTAACCCTAATAATAGAGTAGGAAGATTTAACTTTTATTATGAAGGAAGTTTACCTGATGGAGTAGACATTGGCTATATAGAAAAAGAAGGAGTAAATACTCCACCATCTAGTACAGGAATAAACTTAGAGAAAGTAGATACAACAGAAAGTAGTAATACATATGTAGTAAGAGTTGCCAATACTACAAATAGTAGTGTAACAATTAATTTAGGAGTAAGTGTAGGGCTAGATTATAATGATTTAGAGTTACCAGAAAACGGACATTTACTAAGAAAGATAACATCAACAGGAACAGTAAGTGAAGTAATAGAAGATGATATTATGAATAGATTAAATTATGAAGATGAAGAACAGACCTTTGTGACAGGAAGTAAAACATATAATTATATATGGTATTCTGGTAAATTATGGAGAGTAGTAAGTGTTAATTTTAAATTTATAATAACCAACAATTTCAAAAATAAAATAACAGATAAAGTATCTAATAA
>CAMLTY010000033.1 GCA_946486465.1 uncultured Mycoplasmatota bacterium | reverse complement strand
ATGATTATCTTTGGTCAAATTATCAATTTCCGATTTTCGAGCCAATTTTATCTTAGATTTTGAAAATTCCCCTAGTAGATTTTGAATTTTCAAGTAATATTTCTCCTCAATTTTCAATTTTCTAACTTTTTTTAAAAGTTTTTCATCCTTAAATATTCTTTCCGCTACATTTCTTCCATATACTAACATAATTCCTCCACTATATAATTCATAACTTCATCAATTCTATTTTCTTTATTCTCAAGTTTTAAATACCCAATTAAAGCCTCAAGAGCCGTTGCCTTTTTATATTCTATCACACTACATCCTCTAGGATTAGGATGACTCTTAGCATTTCTAGCTCGCCTTATAACACTAATCTCATCTTCATTAAGGAAGTCTCTATCTAACATCTTATCTAAGAAATAAGCTTGCCTTTTCGCACTAACATAATTAATAGACTCTTTTTGCAACTCATTAACTTTATTGAATTTTTTCTCGACTAAATACATTCTAATATATTCTTCATACACAGCATCACCAAGATAAGCAAGTACCAAAGAATTAACACATCTAATATCCATAAACATCTCCTCTAAAGAAAAAAGACTATAAAGTCTAATCTCTATCATTTCCCATAACTATTAATACAAGTCTAAGTAAATCAAGTAATGTTGAAATAAGTGAAGCGACATAAGTCATCGCTGCTGAGTTTAACATAGAACTAGCCATACTTCTTTCACTATTATCAACTATTTTTAATTTACTAAGAAACATTTTACCACGCTTTGAAGCATTAAACTCAACTGGTAATGTAATAAGTTGAAATAAAAGTATTGCCACTAACAAGAATATACCTACCCATGCAAGGTTCATCGCCCCAAAGATAAGACCAATTAAAACTGCTAAATAACCAAACTTAGTACTAAAATTAACAATAGGGACTAAGAAAGATCTAAATTTCAAAAAGAAATATCCCTCTTTATCTTGAACAGCATGTCCACATTCATGAGCAGCCACACTAACACTAGCAATAGAGTCTCCATTGTAAATATCAGTTGAAAGTCTAACTACTTTAGCCCTAGGATCATAATGGTCAGTTAAATATCCTCTTGTCTCTACAACATAAACATTATCAAGTCCATTACTTTTTAATATTTCTCTAGCAACCTCTGCACCTGTCATACCGCTTTTAACTTTAACTTTCTTATATTTACTATATCTTGTTCTTAAATAGATATCTGCAACAAGAGTTACAAGAAAAGCAATTATAATAAGTCCATAACCAAAATACATATAATAAAACATTTAAAACCTCCTATATTTTCTCTATAGTAGTACCATTTCTACCATCTATTAATCTAAAACCAATACTTTCTAAATAATCACGAATCCTATCCGCTTCGGCATAATCTTTATTTTGCTTAGCAATATTTCTCTTTTCTATTAAAATTTTTATCTCATCATCAATATCTATTATATCATTTTTTAGTAAATCTAAACTTAAAACTTTATCAAATTCCCTAATTAAATATTCCTTAGTCTTATTACTAGTATCAAGTTTCAATACTTCATAAAGAACTGTTAAAGCCATCGCTGTATTCATATCAAGAGATAAAGCATCTTTAAACTTATCTAAATATGTCTTAACTATCTTCTCATCAAGTTCTCCTTCATCTTTAAGTAAAGATACTCTATTTTTAAGTTTCTTATAAGCATTCTCTGCTTGTCCCAAAGCTTCATAAGTAAAAAGTAATGGTTTACGATAATGAGACTCTAAACACATATAGCGATAACTTAAAGGATTAAATCCCTTTTCTTCTAAAGTACTAACAGTAAGTATATCTCCTTTAGATTTACTCATCTTGCCACTTTTATCATTTAAGTGTTCTCCATGTACCCAATAATTACACCATTTATGACCAAGATAAGCTTCACTTTGAGCAATCTCATTAGTATGATGAGGAAAGATATTATCAACTCCTCCACAGTGAATATCAAGACGTTCCCCAAGATTTTTAATAGCAATTGAGGAACACTCTATATGCCAACCAGGATACCCAACACCAAAAGGACTATCCCATTTTAACTCTTGTGAATCAAACTTAGATTTAGTAAACCACAAAACAAAGTCAGCTTGATTTTTCTTATTACTATCAAACTCAACACCTTCACGTGCCCCCACTACCATATCATCTACTTTATGATTAGTTAGAATATAGTAGTCACAAAGTTTAGAAGTATCAAAATAAACATTACCACCAGCTTTATAAGCATAACCTTCATCAAGTAACTTTTCTATCATCTTTATATAAGAATCTATATTACTAGTAGCAGGACTAACAATACTAGGCCACTTAATATTAAGTTTCTCTGTATCTTTTTTAAACTCATCAGTGTAAAACTTAGCGATATCTAATACTGATTTGTGTTCTTTTTTCGCACTTTTAAGCATTTTATCTTCACCACTGTCTGAATCACTTGACAAGTGTCCCACATCAGTAATATTCATACAACGTTTAACTTTATAACCTAACATATTTAAAGTTTTCTCTAATATATCTTCCATTATATAAGTCCTTAAATTACCAATATGAGCATAATGATAAACAGTAGGACCACAAGTATACATTTTAACTTCATTTTTATCTATTGGTACAAACTCTTCTACACTTCTTGTAAGAGTATTATATAACTTCATAACGTCACCTCTTTCTAATTGTCTATATTATATCATTAAAATATGTAAAAGAAAATAAGAGACTTACATTATAATCTCTTATCATTATTATATGTATCTTCACTCATACTTAATTCGCTATTTTTAATAACTTCTCTACACTTATTATAATATTGTTGCATTTTTTGTCTTCGTGCTTTATATTCATCTTCAGAACATCCACCACACCATCCATAATCAAGTGATAACTTATCAACTAATGTAACAAAATTTTGAGCAGTATTATAATTAAGTTCTTTATTAGCAAATAATCTGTCAGTAAGTTCATAAATACTAGGAACATTTATTGTATTTTTACTATCACGAAAATGATTAAAATAATATCTTTCTTCAAATATTTCATTAATCATAGAAAAAGAAACAACATCTAAATTATCATATAATTTTAACAAATAACTAAATCTATCCCAATGTTTTTTCTTTAAAGCAGGCCCATCAAATACTAATATAGGAACATCATAATAAGCAGCCCACTTTTCTGTTAGTTCAAAAGTTTTTTTAGGATCTTTATAATAGGCATCAATAATATACATCATATAATCAAAACTTATATTATTACCATCCAAATATCTTTTCTCTACAATCTCAGGATATTCAAAAGCATTAGGATGATTTCGATAAACAGTAGGCTTACCTAAAGTTTCAGCAGGAGCAAATTTCAACTTTTCTAATTTCTCTTCCTTATCTCCAGAAGTATGACCATCTTTTTTAAAAGTCATTAAAAGTCTTCTTGATTCAATCTTAGAAAAACCAAGAAGTAAATTAGGAAGACCAAAAGTATTTATACAATTTTCACCACACGAAAGAGAAATATTTTGATTATAATCATATTGATTTTTATTATTACTAAAAAGCTTAGGATTATCTATTAATTCATTAATAAACTCTGACGGAGTTTTTAAAAGAGAATCATTTTCTTTCACATCTATATTATGATATGCAACAAAAAAATTAGGATTATCTACCACAATAACAGGAATATTTTTAGTTACCTCTTTACCATTTTCATCTATATATGTATATTTTTTAAAACTAGTAGGCTTCATTTTTGAAGGATCTAGTAATACATTATTTAATTTATATGCTTCAAACTCTTGAACCCACTCCAAAGCCTTCTTATAAATTTCATCAAAATTAATTTCAGATGAAAAGATACAATCTTTAACTATATTAATAATAGCTTCTTTATTTTTACTATTATTTATTAATTTTTCATATAATAATTCTATCTGCTTAGCTTCAACAGATGGTTCATAATTTTTTCTTCTACCCTCTTCAAAAAATGCCATTATATTTAGACTAGCTTTTACATTGCAAAAGCAAGAATTAAAAGCACGTTCAACACTTAAATCTTGATAACTTAAATTTGCTATATTTAGTTTTTTTACTACTCTATCAGGAACATCTTTATAAATACCTTCTTTATATTCTTTAAAATCATCAATAAAATAATATCCAGATCCAAAATCAACACTCGGATTATCAAGACAAAAATCTATTAGTTCTTCATCATCAAAATTATCTAATATAGCCGTCTTTTGCAAGTTACCAAATCTTTCGAAATTATCGATTATATCCATAGCTTGCGGTACTAAAGCAAGTTTATCAAGGTTATCCATAAGTACCTTTTTATTATTTTCATCATTCAATTTAGAAATCTGTAAAATTAAAGGATAACAACTAGGATTTGATTTAATTACTTCTATATAAGGTAATAATTTTTCAAAATTACCATCAATTATATTCAAATTATTTAGAATTACTTTTTTTCCATAAACATCATATATTTTAGGATTTAACAAATCCTTATGTTGAGCACAACTCAAAGTTATTAAAATATCCATTTCTTCTTTGTTTTGATTACAAGCATTCATAAAGTCATCACTTATATTAGAAAAAGATATTACATCTTTCAGAGACATAAGTTTTTCAAAATTATCATAATCATTTTTATATAAGTTTAATAAAAAATAAAAATGTTTTTCATCAATAACTTGTCCTGACAATAAAGTCAATAAACTAGCTTGTTCATCTAAAGATTTACCCTTAGTAGCTTTAAAAAAATTAGGTTTAAGCATAAAAGAATCACAGTAAATTCCTTTACTATTTACATATGATAAAAGACTTTTTCTTTTTTTCTTGTAAAATAATACCATACTATCAAACCTATCTTTCTTATTTATTATAAATGAATTATATCATTAAAATATCTAAAAGAAAATAAGAGACTAAACAATAATCTCTTACTATATTTATTTTAAACTAACATGTACACATATTTATCTATATAGCCTTTTACTTTTTTTGTAAAACAATACTATTATCTTCATCAATAATTCTAAAGTATCCTTCTTTTCTTATTTTTCTATTCAAAACCAAGTCAATTTCTTTACTTCTATTAGTATTTTTATTAATAATCTCTTTATGATACTCTGGAATATCACAAGGCATAGGACAATCTAAAACCATTTCAATGTCTTTTTTAGTAAAACTACGACCATAAAAAGAAATTGAATCATCTATAGATTCATAATGTAAACTATAGATTTTAGAAAAATTATTAGGATAAATTACAATACTACCACAATCAATAAAAATACGGGCTTTATCACTATCTTTATCATCAGTATAATCAATATTGTAATAAAAACTATCTTCTAATGTTTCTTTAGCCAAACTATTAAATTTCTCTTCATCAGTTATTTTTAAAAGACCATCAGAACAATAATCTCCATTTTTACGATTAACAAAAGTTCCAATAAGCTCATTTCTTAATAAACTCAAAGGAAACATTCCTTTATAAATATAATTATAGCCAAGAGTATAACCGAAAACATCAAAAGACAAAGCAGAAAAACCTTTATCCAACTCCGAATATTCCTGTAATTTCTGCAAATTTTTCTCAATTCTCCTATATTCATCTCTTAAGCCAAATACTACTTCTCTTATTTTATAATTATCCATCCTCTTTCACTTTCTTTCTTTTTATCTTTCATATTTCACATAATTAAATCTATTATAAACTAGATTATAAAGTTTTCTTCTTTTGCAAAACATATTTATCACTTTCTTCTATAATATCAAAATTACAACTAGTAGTTAAACTTTGATTCATTACTACGTTAACATTTTTATCACAACTACTATCTATTAACTTTCTATGATAACTAGGAAATGCACTTTTAGTCACTAAAACACCTAACAACCTATTAACATCATGTTCAGTTAAAATACCTTTTTCTTTTTTTATATTAATTTCATCTTTATTTGCATAATAAGACAAAATTATTGGTTTTTTCATCTTTAAAATATTTTCTAAACAAATATGAATACTTCCAGAATGAATATTTATTTTAACTACTTGATTTCTAAAAGCTAAATCATTACGCATTGTAGATAACTCAATATTACTACAAAATTCATCATCTAAAATATCTCTTGCAACCTCATTAAATTTATCACTATTAATTATTTCTAAAACTTTATCAGAAATAAAATTCCCATTTTCCTTTTCTACATTAGATCCAAACAAAGTACTTGATATCATTCTGTTAGGGCTTTTATTCTTACTTGTATAATCATAATTAATATTTCTATTATTAAGTGAAAAATGCAAATTAGCATATCTACTATCAAGCCTTGCATATTTACTTAATTCTTGTAATTTACTTTCCATTCTTTGATATTCACTTCGTAAACCTAAAACAACACTACTCATTTCATAAAAACTAGAATTCATATTTGCCTCCTTAAATATAATTTATATTTTATATGCTAATCTACATATTTATGTTGTTCACTAGTCCAAGCAGGTGTACAAGGCACACATGCCTCAAACTCTCCTTCAAAAGCATAACACTCATTTTTATCGAGTAAAATAACGTCACCACTTTTAAACTTTATCTTTTCTTCCTTGCCTTTAACTTCTAAAATACCACTACCAGCCATAATATAAAGTAATTCTTTACAAGCAGTATTAGTTTGATAACCTACTTTAGGACTTCTTCCATTTATTTTAATAACAGCAACATTAATATCGGCATCAGTCATAGGATAATCCATACCAGAATAGCCATCCCCACTATAAAACTCTGCCTTTTCTTTACTTACATAAATAATAATAAACATCTCCTTTCAAAAAATATCATTCATTGTTTTCTATTAGTAATTTCATTTCTTTTAATTTTGTTTCTAATAATTTCTTATCAATAAGCTTTAATTTATATTCAGAAATTAAAGTTTGAGTCATATTTTTACTAAGTGAGTATTCTACAACATCTTTATCTTTAGAACTACAAAGAATAACTCCAACACTAGGATTTTCTTGTTCTTTTTTTACATCTCTATCTAATGCTTCTAAATATAAGTTCATTTTTCCTAAATATTCTGCTTTAAATTCTCCTAATTTCAATTCAAAAGCTACTAAACAAGATAACTCTCTATTATAAAATAACAAATCTATAAAAAAGTCATGATTACCAACTTGAACTCTATACTCATCCCCAATAAAAGTAAAATCTTTCCCTACTTCTAAAATAAAATCTTTTAAATTTTTAATAATAGCATTTTTTAAATCTTTTTTAGAAAATTCATTAGGTAAATCCAAAAATTCCAAACTATAAGTATCTAAAATTCTTGTATTAGGATAATCTTCTTCATCAATAGTTTTTGTAACTGTTGGTAATTGTTTACCACTAGAAAGCATATACCTTTCATAATAAGATGACGTAATCTGCCTATCTAATTCACGTTTAGAATAATTATTCTTTATAGATAATTGTAGATAAAAATGTCTTTCTTCTTTCGTTTTAGAACCACTTAAAATAAGCAAATTATTTGTCCATGACAATTGCGTCACCAGTGGTGTCGCAATCTCATCATCTTTATACGTACTATAAAATTGAACCATTCGCTCTATATTTCTTTTAGTAAAACCACGTATATTAGGATAATTATTCTTCATAAATTCAGCAGCTTTTGTAATAATCTTATCACCATAGGCACTATTTTGTTTTAATTCATATAAAAATTTACCAACTTCTAAATATAGTAAAATCATTTCTTCATTTACTTTTCTATATGCATTATTTTTTCTTTTTTCAATCATTTCAATTATCTGGTTAAAATTAGTGTCTAAAATAATAACACCTCCTTCACATTTACTTACCCATATTATATCTTATTATCATATCTTTTTCTATAACAAATAAGTCTAAATATATAATTTTATTTATAACATTATTACATTTTATTGTCCACTTTATTGTGTACTTTATTCTATACTAAACCTAATGAGCCTCAATAATTTAATCTTGAGGCTCGCTATAATTAATAACATTAGAAACAGGTATAATATAATTGTTTTCATCTAACTTAGTCAAAGTATCATAAAAACAAATTATACCTCCAGTACCTATTTCTTTTTTAGTTTTCTCTAACTTCCTAAAATTCTTAATCATTTCTTTTTTAGGAATAGCAGTCTTTTTTATCTCTAAAGGATATAACTTATTATTCTTATAAAATATTAAATCTATTTCATTTTTCTCTTTATCACGATAATAATAAAGATTAGGAGTAATTCCTCTAGCATTATAAGCTTTAATTATTTCACTAACAATAAATGTTTCTAAATAATGACCTGAACTAGAACCAAGTTGTAATTCTCTTGCACTAGTATATCCTGCTAAATAAGCAGCAAGACCTGTATCCATAAATACAATTTTAGGTAAATGAGTTATTCTTTTAAGTTCACTATTCATATAAGGTTCAAGCAAATAAACAAGTCCAGATGTCACTAAAATACTTAACCATCTAACTGCAGTAGGAACACTAATTAAAGCATCATTAGCAAGAGCCGTATAATTAAGTTGTTCTCCTGTCCTTGAAGCCACACTTACAATAAATTTTCTAAAACTAAGTTCATTTCCTATCTCTGTCAATTCTTTAACATCACGAGAAATATAAGTGTCAAGATAACTATTAAAATAAATATCTCGTGACATATCTTTTTCCATATAAAGTGTAGGCATTCCACCCTTAAATATTATCTCATATAATTTATTAACATCTATCTTAGGCATAGTTTTATACTCATTTAATTTAGCAGGGTCAAACAATTCTTTCTTTTTATTTTTAACTATCTCAGAATACATAAAGCTATTTAAATTAACAATACCAACACGACCTGCTAAAGACTCGCTAACATTTTTCATTAAATGAAATTGTTGTGAGCCTGTTAACCAATACATACCATTTTTATTTTCTTTATCAACATTTATTTTTATATAAGAAAACAAATTAGGCGCATATTGCACTTCATCAATAAGTAAAGGAGCAGGATGTTCTTCTAAAAATAATTTAGGATCACTCTTCGCTTGTTCACGTAAAACTTCATCATCCAAAGTTATATATTCCATATTATCAGGCTTTAGACTAAGTAAAAGTGTTGTTTTACCAACTTGTCTAGGTCCCGTAACTAACAAAACTTTAAAAGTTTTACTAATATTTTCAATAATCTCTTTCGCTTCCCTAGAATACATAAATATCACTGCCTTTCACCTTAATAATACATTCAAATATTACAAAAGTCAATACCTGAATGTTAAATTAGCCAGTATAGTCATGTTAAATTAGTCGCTACTAACGTGTTAAATTAGTCAGAACGTTATCTCTTTTTTACCATTATACCAAGCATCAACAATAATAGGAGTAACTACTTCATCTATAACTTTATCAATTCTTCTCGCTCCAAATTTTTCATAATTGCTTTCTTTAATAACTTTATCCACAATTGTTGGGGATATTTTTATCTTTAAATCTTTCTTTTTAAATCCTTCTATTAACACATTTAATCTTTTTTCCACAATTTTGTGAATAACATCACTACTTATATCATTAAAGTAATAAATCTTACCTATTCTATTAACAAATTCCACACCTAAAAACTCTTCTATATCGACATTGTTCTTACTCTCTGTAAATCCTATAGAATCATTAGAATACCCTAAATTAGTAGTCATAAAAAGAAACACATTATCAAATCTAACCTTTCTACCACGAGAATCAGTTAATACTCCTTCATCAAGCACTTGTAAAAATAGTTTCATCACTTCACCACTCGCTTTCTCTATCTCATCAAGTAATATAACTGAGTGAGGATGCATTCTAATCGTATCAAGAACAGTTAAATGATTATCAAAACCAACATAACCTGGAGGAGAACCAATAATCTTACTAACAGTATGAGCCTCTTTATATTCACTCATATCAAGTCTAATAAAGTTAGATTCTCCATATAGAAGCTTTGCAAAATCTTTTACTAATAAAGTCTTACCAACTCCAGTTCTTCCACAGAATAAAAAAGATTCTATATGTGGTTTTTCTTGAAAACCAAGTCTAACCTTCTTAACCCTATTACACAAATCAGTAATAATCTCATCTTGTCCTAAAACAGCCTTCTTTAAGTTTTTATCTAAATCATTTATAATCTTTCTACTACTCTTATTAATCTCATAAACAGGTATCTTAGTCTTTAGATATATAACATCTGCCACCATTTCCTTAGTAATCTTTTTAGGCTTTCTCTTAGTCATTAAATTAAGTTCTAACTCATTCTTCTTAGTAAGCAGTTCTTTTTCTTTTTCTTTATAAGTAGAAGCTAAATCAAAGTCCTGTTTAATAATCGCTTTCTTCTTATTACTTATAACTTCTTGAAGCTTTGTATTGATTTTTAAAAGTTCCGTATCATTCTTACTTTCTAATAGTGATGCCTTAGTACAAACTTCATCTAAAATATCTATAGATTTATCAGGCTGATAATACTCATATATATAAGTACTTGAAAGCTCTACTATTAAATCTATAATATCATCACTAATACTAACAAAGTGATATGCCTCATATAAAGGCTTTAGTTTTTTTAATATTTCTTTAGTCTTATCTTTAGTAGGCTCTTCTATCATAATAATTTGAAACCTTCTATTCAAGGCTTTATCTTTTTCTATAAAGTTATGATATTCATAAGTAGTAGTCGCTCCAATTAATTGTATCTTTCCCCTTGCTAAAGCAGGTTTAATAATGTTAGAAGCATCTATCGCTCCTTCCGCCCCACCTGCCCCTACTATCGTATGTACTTCATCAATAAAGACAATAATATCATCATTTTCTTCAAGTTCTTTTAATATCTTAGAAACTCTCTCTTCAAACTCCCCTCGATATTTTGTCCCTGCTACTAAATTAGCCATAGGAAGAGAAAGAATTGTTTTTCCTTTAAGAGGTTTAGGAACATTACCTTCTACTATTCTTCTAGCAAGCTCTTCAACAATAGCCGTCTTACCTACTCCTGCTTCTCCAATTAGTAAAGGATTATTCTTACCTCTTCGACATAATATTTCTATTAAACTTTTAATCTCATCATCTCTCCCTATAACAGGGTCAACTTCATTACCCACTACTTTTTTATTAAGATTAACAGCAAAGTCCTCTACAAGTAACTTCTTATGTATCGCTTTATTACTAACTTTAGAGTCTTTTGATATTGAATTATATATCTCATCCACATCTATATTAAGACCAATCAAAAGCCTAATCGCTACTCCTTCTCCTTCTTCAAGTATTGCGAGCAACAACTCATTAACACTTACTTCTACTTCACCTTTTTCTTTACTATTTAGTATCGCCGTCTCTATTACTCTCTTTAACAAAGGAGTATATAAAAACCACTGATTTGCATTCTTACCAACTCCAACTATTCTTATAAGTTCACTCTTAAACACTTCATAAGTTATGTTGTAGGAAGCTAATACTTTAGTTATCTCTAAATCCTTCATTGAAAGTATCGAAAGAAATAAATGCTCACTTCCAACATAAGGATGTCTTAAATTATTCATCTCTTTTTTAGCAAGTATCAAAGCTTTCTGTGCTTCTTCACTAAATCTTGAAAACATAAAATTCCTCCAATCAATATTATTGTAAAGATTTTTACTTACTTTAATCAAGAAATAGAAGCCCCAAAAAACTGACAAAAAAAAGACCCCTAAGGGTCAATAATTACTAAATTACTAGTAATAATACTGTAAATACTATAAATGCTAATACAAGTAAAGCTACTAATAATTTCCAAATATACTTAAACCAATCTTTATAAGAAGTATTAGTATAAGCAAGAGTTAACATAAGTGGAATACTAGTAGGTGCTACTAGAGTAACAATACCATATAAGCTCTGGAATATTACAGCAATAAGTTGATAATTATTAGTATCAGTAACAACACTTACAAAATATGGTAATACACTATAAAATGCATAAAGTGGATCTCCATTAAAGATACTAGAAATAACTACAACTAAACCAGTAGTAAAGATATTAAATCCTTTAGTTAATCCTAAAATAAATTTATAGATAACTAATTGATATGGATCATAAGTAGTAAGTACTAAACATGTATAGATTAGTATTACAATTAAAGCAGGTACTAATGCTTTTTTAACACCTTTACCAAATCCATCAAATACATCATCCCATTTAATTTTATAAACAAATTTAAGGATAATGATAGCAAGTAACATTAGAGTTACTAACTCTACTAAAGTCCAATATCCAAAAGCACTGATTGCCCCTAAAATCTTACCAAAGATAGGGAACCCAAATAATTCAAACTCTGTAATAGCAGTAGTTACATCATCAAATAAAGTTATACCGAAAGCACTATTCCAAGGAATAAAACCTAAAATTGTAACTATTAGCATTAAATCTAAGATTAAAACTAATGGCCATACTCTAACTTTATGTTTTTTACCTTTATCTTTGTCTTTAGCTTTCTCAACCTTAACTTCCTCTGGGATAAATTCTTCTTTATCATCACACTTTTTAGTACTAGCTTTCTTACCAAATTTTAATGTAAATAAAGCTAGCATTACTACACCTAATACTAAAAGAACAATTTTAGCCCAAATCAAATCTGTAAGTTCTACTGATAAGTATTGTTGTAATACTTGAGTTGTATTATAAGAAAATGTTGTTCCCATTAAACCTACAGCAACACTACCTGCAGTAACAGCAGTAGCAGCTACTTTATTGTATCCCATCATAAGTACTAAAGAAATAACAAATGGGAATAACATTAACAATGCTAATTGTAGTCCTGCAAATGAAGTTAAAAATGCAAATAAAGCCATAATAACAACAAGGCATATTACTTCTTTACCTTTAAACTTCTTAACTAGACTATCTAGCATTCTTCTATATGCTCCAGTTTTATATAAAACACCATAGAAACCACCAACAACTAATACAAATAGAGCAACATAACCAAAGTAACCAAATACAGTTGATTGATATGATAAAATATCGAATAATCCAACTTGATATCTACCAAGTTCTGTATACTCAGTTTGATAAGTTGCACAAGGTAAAA
>CAMLTY010000032.1 GCA_946486465.1 uncultured Mycoplasmatota bacterium | reverse complement strand
ACCAATGTTTCACGTGAAACATATAAAGAAGTTAATAAAACTATATAGAGAAGTAATGAAATTATTTCCCGGGAAATAATTTAGATAGAAGTAAGTAATAATTTTATTGTTTCTTTCAACTTTATATACCATTATTTCACGTGAAACATATAGAGAAATGGATAAAACTATATGGATAAGTAGTAAGATTATTTCCCGGGAAATAATTTAGGTAGAGGTAAGTGTTAATTTTATATTTTCTTTAAACTATATATACCAATGTTTCACGTGAAACATATAAAGGAGTTAATAAAACTATATAGAGAAGTATTAAAATTATTTCCTGGGAAATAATTTGATATATATTTGTATATTTTTCTGCTTGAAATAATTATTATTTTCCTGTATACTTTAGTCGTGCAATAAATTAGTTTGGAATCAGGTCAGGATGGAAACATAGCAGCCTTAACAAATTTAATTTATGTGCACTTTTTTTATACTATAAAAAGGAGATTGTTATATGAATGATTATCAATATATGTTGCTGGCTATAGAAGAAGCAAAGAAAGCTTATGATAATGATGAGGTTCCGGTTGGTGCTGTTATTGTTCAAAATGGTAAAGTTATTACTTCTGCTCATAATAGAAAGGAAGAGTGTCAATGTTCTCTTGAACATGCTGAATTAATTGCTATTAAAAGCGCCTGTGGAAAAAATAATAACTGGAGATTAACTGATGCGGTGATGTACGTGACATTAGAACCCTGTCCTATGTGTGCTAGTGCTATTAAACAGTCTAGAATTAGTAAAGTTGTATATTTATTAGATAATAGTAACGATAATATACGAGAAATCGTGAATAGTATTTTTAGTTTAGAAGACGCTAATAAGCCTGTGGAAAAAGTAAAATTGAATATTTCAAAGTTTAAAAGCGAAGATGTAAGAATGTTAAGCGATTTTTTTAAGAAAAAACGCAATTGAACAAATGTTTTATATGTTATTTTCTTCTTTTGTTTGTTATACTAATTGTGTTTAGTGAGGTGAAAACATTATGTATCAAGCTTTATATCGTAAATATAGACCTACTGTTTTTGATGATGTAGTTGGACAGAATGTAGTAGTTAATACTTTAAAAAATGCAATTAAATATAATCATATAAATCATGCTTATTTGTTTTCTGGTCCTAGAGGTACTGGTAAGACAACAATTGCCAAGATATTCGCAAGATCTGTTAACTGTTTAGAACCAGTTGATGGTGTTGCCTGTGGGAAATGTAAAAGTTGCTTATATTCTTTTTCTAAAGAGTGTATGGATATTATTGAAATAGATGCTGCCTCTAATAATGGCGTTGATGAAATAAGAGAACTTCGTAGTAAAGTTAATATTTTGCCTAGTGAATTAAAATATAAAGTATATATTATAGATGAGGTTCATATGTTATCAATTGGTGCTTTTAATGCTTTACTTAAAACTATTGAAGAGCCTCCAGAACATGTTATTTTTATATTAGCTACTACAGATCCACAGAAAATACCTGCAACAATAATATCTAGATGTCAATGGTATTCTTTTAAGAAGATTGTTAATGATGATATAAAGAAAAGATTATCAGAGATAGTTAAAGCTGAAAATATAAAAATTGAAGATAATGTTCTTGATAAGATTGCCCAAGCTTCTGATGGGGGACTTCGTGATGCGATTGGACTTCTTGATAAACTAAGAGCTTTTTGTACTGATGAGATTACTTTAAATGATTTTTATGAGATAAATGGGGAAGTTAATGAGGAAGAATTAAAAAAACTAGAGGATTTAATATTTTCTTATGAAATAAGCGATGTTCTTTCAACTATTGAAAGCTATTATCAAAATGGTAAAAATTTAATACAAGTAGTTAAACAGTTGATGATCCTTATAAAAGATGAGCTTTTTGACCATTATCTAAATGAGTCTGTGCTTTCTTTTGATGAAGAAGAACTTGTTAATTTTCTAAATTTATTGAATGAACATCTTGTTGAATTAAAAAAGGCAGATGATGTTAGATTGTCTGTTGAGATATTCTTGTTACATTATATTAATGAATATAAAAATAAAGATTCTAAGGTGGAAGTTAGGAGTCAAGTAAATACTAATAATATAAAAGAAACTCCTTATGTAAGACCTGATAAAGAAGAAAAAACTATATCCACGGAGGCTGTGGAAAAAGAAAATAAAGAAAAAACTTTATCAACAGAAGTTGTTCAAAAAAATAATGAGCAAACTAAAAAATATAAAGAGTTAATGTTAATAAGAAGTAAGAATACTATGATAGAAGCAGTTAAAGATGAACTTAATAAAGAGACTGCTAATCTTGAAAAACTTAATGATTATACATTTGATCCTAATAATGGTTATCTTGCTTGTGAACTTTTAGATGGTAAGATTAGAGCTGCTAGTCCTAAAAATATTGTTATTAGTTATGATTATGAAGGTATGGTAGATAAGTTAAGTAATCATTTTGATAAATTAAATAATTTTTATAACAAAAAGACAGGTTCATCAAAAAAAATTGCTTTTATTACAACAACAAAGTGGAATGAGTTAAAATTAGAATATATTAATCTTCATAAACAAGGTAAACACTTTGAATATCAAGAAGAACCTGTATTGAATACTTTAGGAGAAGATGATAAAATAAATAGTGAATCTAACGACTTAATAAGTAAAACTATTGAGATGTTTGGAGATTTAGTAGAAGTTGAATAGAAAGAAGGAATATTATGAATATACAAGCGATGATGAAACAAGCTCAAAAATTACAAAGTGATATGATGAAAGCTAAAGACGAAATTGATAAGATGGAGTTTTCTAGTACTAATGGTTTAGTAACAGTTAAAATTAATGGTAAGAAAGAAATAATAGATGTTAAAATTGAAAATGACTCTGATTTTTCTAGTGATGATTTAGAAATGCTTCAAGATATGATAGTTATTGCAGTAAATGATGCAATGAAACAAGTAGATAAAGTTACAGAAGAGAAAATGGGACGTTTTAGTTCTATACCTGGGTTATTTTAATGTATCCTGATAGTTTAAAGAATTTAATAGAGAGTTTTGAAAATTTTCCAGGAATAGGGGAAAAGACGGCAGAGCGGATGGCTTTTTCTGTTCTTGGCTTTGATGAAGATAAATTTAGATTGTTACAAGAAAATTTAGAAGATGTTAAAAATAATATTCATCCATGTAAGATATGTAATACACTTACTGATAAAGATGAATGTATGATATGTAGTTCTGATTTAAGAGAAAAAGAGACTATTTTAGTAGTAGAAGATTCTAAGATAGTGTTCTTGTTTGAAAAATTGGGTACTTATAAAGGACTATATCATGTTATTAATGGTCTTATATCACCACTTGATGATGTTAATCCTGAAGATATAGGACTTGATAAATTATTAGATAGAGTTAAAAATGAAAATATTAAAGAAGTAATACTTGCTTTAAAACCTAGTGTGGAAGGAGAGATAACTTCTTTATATATTAAAAAAATACTAGAGGGAATGAATATTGTTGTTACAAGACTTGCTAGTGGGGTACCTATAGGTGCTGATATGGAATATATAGATACTCTTACTTTGGAAAGAGCTTTAGAAGATAGAAAAGAACTTTCATAATTATAATTACTTTTTCATATGCTTTATTAGGTGAAGACTATGAAGCAAATTATGAAGAAAGTATGGCATGTTTTACAAAGAATAATAATTAGTACTTTTATACTGTATGGATATAATTTAATAGCAACAAGATTTAACTTGGTTATTCCTATTAATGTTATTACAGTAGGCTCTGTTAGTTTACTTGGGTTTCCAATGCTCTTTGTTTTGGTTTTATTAAAAGTATTAATGTTTTAAAGGTGGTGTCTAATGGATTTAGAAGTAGAGTCTTTACAGCCTAAATTTTATAATGAGATAAATAAAGCTCTTGATAAGGGCTTTTTGTCGCATGCATATCTAATAGAGACTAATAATAATAGTTTAGAGGTTGTTAAGAAATATATTCTTTTCTTAGTAGAGAAGATATATGAAGATTCTTATAAAAATCATGATGTTACTATATCTAAAGATAAATTATTTCATTTAATTGAAAATAAAGAGTTTCCTGATTATATAGAAGTTAATCCTATTAATAATCAGATAAAAAAAGAACAATTACTATTTATTAGAGATGAATTTTCTAGTAAATCGCTTTATAATACAAGGAAAGTATATGTTGTATTTGAATGTGAAAAGATGAATGTAAGTGCTTCTAATACAATTTTAAAGTTTCTTGAAGAGCCAAGTGATGATGTAGTGGCTATCTTTGTTACTAGTAATCAATATAATATTTTAGATACTATTAAATCTAGATGTCAGATTATAAGACTTCAATATGAAGATAGTAGTGATATTAGTTTTAGTGATGATGTTCTTTCTTTTGTTAAAAATATAAATAATAGAAAGAATGAGGACTTGTTACTTAAGTTTAATTATTATAACAATAACTTGTTTAAAGATAAGAGTATGGCAACTAATTTTATTAGAGAAGTACTTAAGTATTATGAAGTATTGTTAAATAAAAAAGATGGTACTATTAAGTTAGAAGAGATAATTAATATTGTCTCTATATTAGATAAAAGCTTTAAAAAATTAAAATATAATGTTAATATGAAGTTATGGATTGATGATTTATTGCTTTCTTTGATGGAGGTGTAGGATGAAGTTATTAAAAATATCTTATATAGATGAAGTTTTTAACGATTATGATTATGTAAAATATCCTGATAATGTATTTTTTAAAATTGGTTGGGAGATTATTGTTAAAAATGATGATATGTTAAAGATTGCATCTATAGTGAGTATAGAAGATGAAGAGGATATAGATGTTACTACTTCTTTTGTTAGAGTTGCTACGAAAAGAGATAGGGAACAACATAATAAAAATAAAAAAGACAGTATAGAGGCTTTAACTTTTGCTCAAGAAAAATCTTTAGAACTTAATTTGGATATGCATTTTATTTCATCTTTTTATACGTTTGATAGAAAACAATTATTTCTTTCTTATACAGCGGATGCTAGGGTTGATTTTAGAGAGCTTGCTAAAGTATTAGCACAACGTTATAAGACAAGAATTGAACTTAGACAAATTGGGGTTAGAGATAGGGCTAAAAAGATAGGGGGACTTGGTCCTTGTGGTTTGTTTCTATGTTGTAGTACCTTTTTGACTGAATTTGCTAGTGTTTCTATTAATATGGCAAAAAATCAGTTTCTAGCTTTAAATCCTACAAAGATAAATGGATGTTGTGGGAGACTTCTTTGTTGTTTAAATTATGAAGATGAAGTGTATACAGAGTTGAAGAAAGGTATGCCTAATATAGGTAGTTTAGTAGAAACAAAAGATGGTTTAGGTAAAGTTACAGAAGTAGATGTGTTTAAGAGAACATATAAAGCAGAGTTTAAAGATAAGGGAGTAATAGAGTTTAGTGTTAATGAGTAAAAAAATGGAGTTTTTGCATAATGGTAAGAACTTAATATTTTATTATGATGATGACTACTTTAAGATTACTACTGATAATCTTGCTCTTGCTAATTTTGTTAAAATAAAAAGTAAAGATAAATTATTAGTAGAGTTTGGTAGTGGACTTATGGCTATACCTTTACTTCTTTCTACTAGAACTAATATAAAGATGGTAGGATTTGAAAAAGATGATAAAGCGTCTAAACTTTCAGATATGACAATACAAGATAACAATTTAGAAGATAGAATTAAAGTTATTAATGATGATATTAATAATTTAAATAAATATTTTCCTATTAACTCTATTGATATTATAGTTTGTAATCCTCCATATTTTTTTATAGATAATGAATCTAGTGTTAGTAAAAAAGACTATTTAAAGATGGCTAGACATGAAGGTAATATGACTATAGAGATGATAGCAAGATTATCAAAAATCTATTTAAAAGATGGAGGAAGTCTATTTTTGATACAAAGAGCGGATAGATTGTTTGAAATTAGAGATGTTTTAATTAAGAATAATTTGGCGATTAAAGAGATTCAGTTTATTTATCATGATTTAGAGAAATGTGGAAAGTTAGTGTTAGTGGAAGCGAGAAAAAGTGGTAAGGAACATGGATTAAAGGTGTTAAAACCTATTATTTTAAAGGAGGATAAAAATAATGAATAATTATATTTTGGTACATGGGAGTTTTGGAAGTCCTTTTGTTAATTTTATTCCATATTTGAGAGGAGAGATAGAAAAGAGAAACTTAGAAGTATATACTCCAAATTTTCCTACTGGTGTAGGTTATCAAAATTATGCAAATTGGTCTAGATTACTTAAATGTTATTTAGATGCAGGAATATTAAATGAAAATACAACTATTTTTGCTCATTCTATTGCACCTGTATTTATTTGTAAGTTTTTAATAGAAAATAAAGTAAAAGTAAAAAGATTAGTATTTATTTGTGGTTTTAATAATTATCTTGGAATTGATGAAGATTATGATACTGTAAATAAAACTATGTATTTAGATAATTTAGAAGATATTAAAAAATATTGTGGTGATATAATTTGTTTTTATACTAAAAATGACCCATATGTTAAATATGAAGTAGAAAAAGAGTTTGCAGATTTAATTGCTACTAAACAAATTATTATTGATGATGGAGGACATCTTAATTCAGAATCTGGATATACAGAATTTAAAGAGTTATTAGAATTGATATAGGATATAATAATTGTGAAAGGAAAAAGTGATACTAATGGATAAACCAAGTTTATATTTAATACCAACTCCAATAGGTAATTTAGATGATATTACTATTAGAGGATTAAAAACTTTAGAACTTGTTGATGTTATACTTTGTGAAGATACTAGGGAGACTTCTAAATTGCTTAGTAAATATAATATAAAAAACAAATTAGTTAGTTGTCATGAATTTAACGAAGATAAAATGAAGGATAAAGTACTTGGCTTTTTAGAATCAGGTTTAAATGTTGGTTTAGTTACTGACCAGGGTACTCCTTTAATTAGTGACCCTGGGTATAGAATAGTTGACTTTATCTCATCACATGATTATAATATTGTGAGTTTACCAGGAGCGACAGCCTTTGTTCCTGCTTTAACTATTTCTGCTCTAGCACCGCAACCTTTTACTTTTTATGGCTTTCTTAATGCAAAGAAAAATAAACAGATAAAAGAATTAGAGACTTTAAGAAACCATCCTTATACATTAATATTTTATGAGGCACCTCACAGATTAATAGATACTTTAAATAATATTAAAGATGTCTTTGGTGATAGAAATATTTGTGTAGTTAGAGAAATATCTAAAAAGTATGAACAGGCAATTAGAGGTAGGATAAGTGAAGTATTGACAAGGGACTTTCCTATTAAGGGAGAATTTGTTATTGTGGTGGAAGGTGCTAAATTAGAATTTGACTTTAATAGTATGAGTATTGTAGAACACGTTAATTTTTATATAAAAGATGGTAATACTAAAAATGATGCTATTAAGTTAGTAGCAAAAGAAAGAGGTATTCCTAAGTCTATTGTTTATAAAGAATATCTTGATAATAATAAATAAATTATTTCCCGGGAAATAATTTTAGAGGTGGTTTTAATTATGAAATTAATTGTTGGACTAGGTAATGTTGGAAAAGAATATGAGAATACAAGACATAATATGGGATTTATGTTAGTAGATAGGTATTTAGAGTATAAAAATATTCCTTTAAAATTTAAAGAAAAGTTTAATGCTATGTTTGTAGAGACAACTATTAATAATGAGAAAGTTATCTTTATTAAACCTACTACTTATATGAATAATTCTGGTATGGCTGTGCGTGCCTTTGTAGATTTCTATAAATTAAACGTTGAAGATATTTTAGTTATTAGTGATGACCTTGATTTAGATTTAGGTAAGTTTAGATTAAGAAGAAATGGTAGTAGTGGAGGACATAATGGGTTAAAGAGTATCATTTCCCATCTTGGAACTGATGGTTTTAAAAGACTTAGAATAGGTATTTCTAATGATAAAGATGATGTTATTAATTATGTCTTATCTAAATTTAGTAAGAAGGAACTTAATGAGATAGATACAATGTTTGATACCTTAGTTAATGTTTTAGATGATTATTTTGTAATGGACTTTACCTCTTTGATGAGTAAATATAATAGAAAGGGGTAATTATGAAAATATTTGATAACTTCTTTGAGAAAATTTATGATAAAGATATCGCTCTTACAGGGATGACTGAAGAGCTTTTTGCCGTTTATGTAAATAAGCTTTATGATAATAAGAAAAACATTTTGATAGTTACTTCTAATCTAGTAGAGTCTAATAGTTTATATAGAAGTATTAGTAATTATACAGATAATGTATATTTGTTTCCAATGGATGATTTTTTAACTAGTGAAGCGATGGCGATTAGTCCTGATTTAATGGTTACTAGACTTGAAACAATGGAAGCGATTAGTAAGGATAGTCCTGCTATTGTTATTACTAATTTAATGGGGTATTTAAGATATTTACCTACAAAGAAAGAATATTTAAAAGGCTGTTTATCATTAAAAGTAAATGATGAGATTAGTCCTAAGGAATTAGTAGAGAAACTTACTAATATAGGGTATGAGAGGACTACTTTAGTTACAAAGACTGGGGAAATTGGAGTTAGAGGTTTTGTTATAGATATTTTTCCATTAGGGGAATCTAATCCTGTTAGATTAGAGTTTTTTGGCGATACAATAGATTCTATTAGATATTTTGATGGTAAAAGTCAAAAGTCTTTAAATGAAATTAAAAGTATTGAAATATATCCTTATACAGAAATATTTTCTAATGAAAAATTTATTCCAGAAGAAAAAAGAAATACTAAGTATTTAAATGAATATGGCGATGTAACTAATATTTCAGATTATTTGGATAATCATGTAACTATTTATAAAGATAAAAGTGCGATATTGATTAATTATAAACAGATATGTACAGATATTTTAGAGTATAGAGAAGAGAAAGATACTGACTTTAAAGGTAGTTATATGGCATCATTTGATGATATTTATGAAAACGATGCCTTACATTATTTAACAGTTGATAATTTAGATAAGTCTTTAAAGATAATAGATTTTAAGAGTAAGGAATTACCTTTATTTAATGATGATATTGAAGGTATTACTAAGTATATTAGAGAAAAGTTATATGCTAATTATACAGTTATTGTTTGTTTAAAAGATTATCAGTTACATAGTTTTAGAAGTAAGATATCTTTGCCTATTATGGATACTACAATGGATGAAATCTATCCTAATAAGCTTAATTTAGTTAACTTTAGTTTGGATAGTGGTTTTCAGTATAAGAATTATATTTTTTTAACAGGTAGAGAATTATTTAGAAATAATGAGAAGGTTAAGAAGTATAAGACTAAGTTTAAATATAATACCAAGATAACTGATTTAAATAAATTAGAGATAGGGGATTATGTTGTTCATCAAGTTCATGGTATTGGTATATATAATGGCTTAAAGACTTTGAGTCAACAAGGTGTTTTAAAAGATTATATAGAAGTTTTATATCAAGGTAATGATAAGCTTTATATTCCTGTTGAAAAGATTGATATGCTTTATAAATATACTGGTAAAGAAGGTGTTAGACCTACTATTTATAAGCTTGGTGGTAAAGAATGGGAAAAGGTTAAAGCTAGAGTTAAAAGTAAAGTTCAAGATATGGCTAATGACTTGTTAAGAGTGCAAGCGGAACGTGAAAGACAAAAAGGTTTTGCTTTTTCTCCTGATAACGAGTTACAAAAAGAGTTTGAAGATGCATTTCCTTATGTGGCAACTAATGACCAGTTACTTGCTACTAAACAGATAAAAGAAGATATGGAGAAAGTTTTTCCTATGGATAGATTGTTAGTTGGAGATGTTGGTTTTGGTAAGACAGAAGTTTCTTTTAGGGCAGCCTTTAAAGCGATTATGGATAATAAGCAAGTATTACTTTTATGTCCGACAACGATTCTTTCTAGTCAACATTATAAGAATGCTCTTGAGAGATTTAAAGATTTTCCTGTTAATATTGGTCTTTTAAATAGATTTACTAGCACAAGAGAACGTAATAGAATATTAGAGGAGTTAAGAGAAGGAACAATAGATTTTGTTATTGGTACTCATAGAATTCTTAGTGATGATATTAGACCTAAAGATTTGGGATTATTAATTATTGATGAGGAGCAGAGATTTGGGGTTAAACATAAAGAGAAGTTAAAACAATATAAGAGTACTGTAGATGTTTTAACTTTAACGGCTACACCAATTCCTAGAACTTTACAAATGTCTATTGCAGGTATTAGAAGTTTGTCTTTAATAGAGACTCCTCCAAGAGATAGATATCCAATACAGACTTATGTTATCGCTTATAATAAACAACTTGTTAGAGAAGCGATAATGAAAGAGATGTCTAGGGATGGGCAAGTATTTTTGTTATTTAATAATGTAGAAAATATTGAGCAAGAAGTAATGGAGATAGAAAATCTTGTCCCAAGTGCTAGAGTTATTTATGCCCATGGTAGGATGGATAAGACTAAGATTGAAGATGTTATGCAGTCATTTATTGACCATGAGGCAGATGTTTTAGTATGTACAACAATAATAGAGACGGGTATTGATATTCCTAATGTTAATACATTAATTATTTTAGGTGCTGATAGATTTGGTCTTGCTCAGTTATATCAGATTAGAGGTAGAGTTGGTCGTAGTAATAAAATTGCTTACTGTTACTTAATGTATCAAGAGCATAAAGTATTAACTGAGACTGCTGAAAAACGTTTAAAAGTTATTAAAGAATTTACTGAATTAGGTAGTGGTTTTTCTATTGCAACTCGTGATTTATCTATTAGAGGAGCAGGAGATATTTTAGGAAGTAAACAAGCTGGTTTTATTGATAGTGTTGGTATTGACCTTTATTTAAAGATGCTTAATGAAGAGGTTGAACGTCTTAAAGGTAATGTTGTAGAGGAAGAACAAGAGGAAGAGAGTAATAAAACATTACTTAATATATCTACTCATATTAGTGATGACTATGTAACTGATGATGATTTGAAGATTATGATTCATAGAATGATTAATGAAATAGATAGTAAAGAGAAACTAGAAGAAGTTAGAAGTGATTTAGAGGATAGATTTGGTAAACTTAATGAAGATATTATTGTTTATATGTATGAAGAGTGGTTTGAGAAACTTGTTAAACAAGTGGGAGTTACTAAAGTTAGTGAAACTAAAAACACTATTGAACTTTACTTTAATAGAGATGCTACTAGTAAGTTAAATACAGAGGATTTATTTATGAATGCTTATACTATTACACCTATGTTTAGATTTAAGAGTAGAGAGAGTGATTTAACTATTATCTTAGATATTGTTAAATTAGAGAAACATCCTATCTATTATTTAGTTGCTTTGTTATCTAGTATGGTAAGTTAAGTTTTCCTTTACAAAAAGAAGAGAATAGTGTATAATATGTGGCAAATGAAGGGAGAGAGGTTTTGTGAGTAATGTATTTAATTATAAAGAGGACGATATTGTTAATAATGTTATTTTTAATGTGACAGAAGAGGAAATGTTACGTTTGAATTTTCCTAAAGTTTATAAAGGTGATGAAAAATGTTTTTCAATTTTTTATAATAGACATTTAAATATAATCTGCTCTTTTGAAAAGTATAACAATGAGTTTTTCTTTACTATAGTTAGTCCATTTTTAAAGAATACTATAACAGTTAATAGCTTACAATCTTTTAAAGAAGTAATAAATCAAATTTCTTCTGAACCTGTAAGAGCACTTAAGGTTGAAGATTTACCATTGATTTCAAAAAAAATGAAGAATAGAGTTAGAAGAGTTGTTTTGCAGAAATTACATTTATATGCTAAAAGTCAAATTTTTACTGATGATGAGATAGATTTTATTTATAGTAAGTTTTGTGTAATGAATGATTATTATTATAATGATGACGTTAAAAATGTTTCTTTTATGAATTCTGTTACTTGGGATACATTTTGTCTAGAAAAGGCATTAAAGAAGCAAGTTTTTAAAAAGTTACCTGATGAAGCAGAAGAGTTGTTGAGATATAGAAATTATAATGAAACTGAATCTAAAGTTTATTCAAACTTTTTAAAGAGTAGTTATAGATAAGAGCTTAGGTTCTTTTTCTTTTGTCCTCTTGACTAAAACCTTTTATCTTCTTATACTTATTAGTAGAATTGGAGGCTATGAATACAGTGGTTAAAGAGGATATTTTAAAGCAACATAAAGAGATTTTAATGACAGCAGGGGTAGAACTTGCTACTAATAATACTAATTCTTTAATAGAAGATGATATTATTAATGGAGTTATTGAAGTACCACTTGAAGCGATGGATACTGTTAAACAAAGAGTTCTTAATATCGCTAAACATAACAACTTAATCTTAAATAGTGATAAATTTAATGAAGTTTTAACTAGTTATAAAGATGACTTAAAGAAAGAGTTTAGAAATATTTTTAAAAGACGGATAGATATAATTAAAGATAATTATTCTAAGATGGATGATGATAAGCCATTAGAGTTAGTTAAGAACTTAAAGAAAGAATTAGTTAAATTTAATAAAGATGCTAAAAAAGAAGAGAAGCAAGTACTTACTAGTCTTGTTAAAGAGAATCTTGTAAGTAATTTAGATTTGATAGTTAAAGATAGTAATCCTAATTTTAAAAAAGATGCTACAAAGTTTTTACAAACAACTTATGTTAAACAAATATTAGAGACAATTGATATGAAAATATTAGTTAAAGATACGATACTTCTTAATAGTCTTAAAGAACAGATAGAAAGGTTTGTTTTTACTAAAGAAAATTCTCATTTATTTGATTAAATGAGTATTTTTTTGTTTCTTTTGTTAACTGGAAATAATTACCAGAGAAAAAAAGTCCTTCTTACGTATATAATATCAATAGATAGCATAATTTTGATGGTATAAAATGGGCTGATATTGGAATAATACTACTGAAAAGGAAGGAGAGCTTATGAAGACAACAGGTGTAGTTAGAAGAGTTGATGACTTGGGAAGAATTGTAATTCCTAAAGATATTAGAAAATCTCTTAGAATTAGAGATGGTGAGAGTTTAGAATTTTTTGTAGATAAAGAGACAATAAGCTTAAAGAAGTTTTCTACTAGTGATGTTTTATCAGATATTGCACAGTCTTTACTTGATACTATTTATATGACTATTAGTAAAAATATCTTTGTTACAGATAGAGATAAGTTTGTAGCAGGTACTGGTAAGTATAAAAAAGAGTTTTGTGGATGTAATATTTCTACTAAATTAGAAGAGTGTTTATTTGAAACAGAGAGTCTAGTTAAAGGAACTTGTCGAATAGAAGAGATAGTAGATAGTAAAAATTTAGGTGAAGATTATAAGTATATTATTAGCCCTATACTATCAGATGGTGAGATTATAGGACTTACTTTAATGCTTAATGAAGATGGAAAGAGTTTTACTGAAGAAGACGAACATATAATACAAATAATTGCTAATTTCTTATCAAAATATCTTGAAGATTAATTTTTCTTGTGTTAGAATAGCGTTATTAAAAGTTGTGATGAAGAGTCTTATAACTTCTAGTTATAGAGAGTTCTTGGTAGGTGGAAAAGAAACGAATGATTTTATAAGATATGGCTTCTGAACTTTCATATTGATATGTAAGTATGAACGTGCTAAGCGTTAATTAGAATGAGATACAAGATTTATTGTAAAGAAAGGTGGTACCACGAGGTTAACTCGTCCTTTTGATATGATAAATCTTTTTATTTTGAAGGAGGAGATATTAATGGATAAATATTATATTACAACTGCTATTAGTTATACATCAGGAAAGCCCCATATTGGTAATACATATGAGGTGGTGTTAGCAGATGCTATTGCAAGATATAAAAGAAGTAAAGGATATGATGTTTATTTTCAAACTGGTACTGATGAACATGGATTAAAAATAGAGACTAAAGCGAAAGAAGCAGGGGTTAAACCTCAAGAGTTTGTTGATTCTATTGCAACTGAGATTAAGAGAATCTGGGATTTAATGGATACTAGTTATGATAATTTTGTTAGAACTACTGATAAACATCATGAAGAAGTTGTTCAAAAAATATTTAATAAACTATATGAACAAGGTGATATTTATAAAGGTGAATATGAAGGATGGTATTGTACTCCTTGTGAATCTTTCTTTACTGATAGTCAATTGGTTGATGGTAAATGTCCTGACTGTGGAAGAGAGGTACAAAAACAAAAAGAAGAAGCTTATTTCTTTAGAATGAGTAAATATCAAGATAGATTATTAAAATATATTGAAGATCATGATGATTTTATAGAGCCAGAATCTCGTAAGAACGAAATGATTAATAACTTCTTAAAACCTGGTTTACAAGATTTATGTGTTACAAGAACTACTTTTAAGTGGAGTATTCCTGTTACTTTTGACCCTAAACATGTTATTTATGTATGGATAGATG
>CAMLTY010000031.1 GCA_946486465.1 uncultured Mycoplasmatota bacterium | reverse complement strand
TGAGATTATTGATGTAGTTACCCTTTTAGGAGGGGATTTAAATGATGCTCTTTAAGCTGGCTTTTAAAAATATTAAGAAGAGTGTTAGTGATTATGCCATTTACTTTTTTACTCTAGTTCTTGGTGTTGCTATATTCTATGTTTTTAATGCCATAGATAGTCAAACTGCTATGATGAAAGTATCAGAGAGTACTAGAGATATAATAGACTTAATGTTAAATATGTTAAGTGGTGTATCAGTCTTTGTTTCTTTTGTTCTAGGCTTTCTTATAATTTATGCTTCAAGATTTTTAATGAAACGAAGGAATAAAGAGTTTGGTATTTATATGACTCTTGGTATGAGTAAAGGTAAAATATCTAAAATATTAGTTGTCGAAACATTTTTAATTGGTTTATTATCACTTGTAGTAGGACTCTTACTAGGTTGTGCTTTATCCCAAGTTATGAGTGTTATCGTTGCCAATATGTTTGAAGCAGATCTTACAGAGTTTACCTTTGTCATAAGTACTGGGGCAATTATTAAGACGATAATTTACTTTGGTATCATGTATTTACTTGTAATGATATTTAATACGATTAGTGTCTCACGTTGTAAGTTAATAGATTTAATAAATGCTAATAAGAAAACAGAGACTGTTAAGTTAAAGAATCCTTATCTATGTATAGTTATTTTTATAGTAGCAGTTGCTATATTAGGATACTCTTATTATTCTGTAACTGCTGGTGTAGATAACCTAAGAGAGACATGGCAAATATTCTTAATTATAGGTCTTGGGGCCTTAGGAACATTTTTACTATTTTTCTCATTATCAGGACTTGTCTTAAGAGTATTACAACATTTTAAGAAGTTCTATTATAAAGGACTAAATAGTTTTACGATAAAACAGTTTAGTAGTAAAATAAATACTACTGTATTTTCTATGACTATTATATGCTTAATGCTATTTGTAACAATCTGTGTGTTTTCTAGTTGTATGTCAATGAAAAATGCTATGACCTCTAACTTAAAAGAATTCGCTCCTATTGATATACAGCTTGCAAAAACTAGGGATATACCAAAAGAGTTTATAGAAGAGTATGGATATAGTGAAAATGAGGTTAATAACTCTTATCAAAGTATAGAAGATGATTTATCTAGTGTAGGTTTTGATATAAATAACTATTATAAAGATATCGTAGATATTAATACCTATACTACTAATGCTCTTACTTTAAAAGATACTTTAGGTAGTGCTTATAGTTATATGAAAGAAAAATATCCTTTTATGACTTATGATGCTATTGAAGAGATTGTTACTATTAGTGATTATAATAAAGTTGCCAAACTACTAGGACTTGATACTTATACATTAAAAGATAATCAGTACCTAGTAATTGCTAATTATGATAATATGGTAAGTGTTAGAAATACTGCTTTAGGATTAAATACTCCTATTACTATTGGTGGGAAGACTTATTATCCTAAATATGATAAATGTATGGATGGATTTTTAGAAATATCTAATAGTAGAGTAAATGATGGGGTTTTTATTGTACCTGATAGTGCTGTTAGTAATTTAACAGTAGAATATGAGTATTTATATGCTAATTATAAAGCTGATAGTGATGCAGAAAAACAAGAAATAGAAGACCTTTTGATTAGTAAAAGTGATGCTCTTACAAATATTGGTTCAACAATAGAAGCTAGTACAAGACTTTCTATATATGAAGGTAGTGTAGGACTTGGTGCCTTAGTAACCTTTATTGGTCTATATCTTGGTGTAATCTTCTTAATAAGTAGTGCTGCAATACTTGCTTTAAAAGAGTTAAGTGAAGCGACAGAAAATAAAGAGAGATTTAAGATGTTAAGAAAAATAGGGACCGATGAAAAACTTATTAATAAAGCTTTGTTTAGACAAATAGCCATATTCTTCTTAGCACCACTTGTAATTGCTATCATCCATTCAATCTTTGGTATTATGTTCTGTAATTATATCTTAGAAACATTTGGTAATGAAAGTTTATTACTTGCAATAGTTTTAACTGCCTTATTTCTTGTAGTAATATATGGAGGATACTTACTAATTACATATTATTGTAGTAAGAGAATAATTAAAGAATAGTACAACTTTAAAAGGAGTCGAAATCGACTCCTTTAGTGCTTATATAAGTTTTTTAGTTTCTTTAATTATAGCCAATAATATTTGCTTTTCTCCCTTTGCTTAGTTATAATAAGTGTATAAATTACACATGGAGATTTTTGAAATAAAAATATTATAATGATTATAATATAGGTGATTTTAGAAAGGAATGATACATATTATGGGATATGATAAACAAGTAATAACTGATTTTTTGATAAAAAATAATTTTGATAATCTTTTAGCAGATCAAGTAGAATGTGTATATCAGAGTGATTATGCAGTTACTGATGAGAAGATAAGAGCTCTTTATACTGATAGTTTAGCTACATGTATTGCACTTTATGCTATTTGTGATGATTTTGCTTTTTTAGCTCATATAGAGTTAGGTAGTTTAAGTGATGATTTTGAACAAGAAAAAATAGGTAATAGGTACTATGTAACTTGGTGCAATACTATAACAGAATTATTAACACAAATAAATATTAGAAAAGATGAGATTAAATCACCAATAAATATAGGTACTATTTTAGGTATCGTGCCTGTTGATGAGAATAATATTTATAGGCAAAAAATAGAACAGGGAATAAGCATACTAGAAAGTCAATGTGCAGAAATGAATATAGATGTTAATAGAGTTCCTAATAATTTATCAAAATTTGTATTTATTGATCATAATACTAAAAAATTAATGATACAAACAGAAACGATAGATTTTTCTTCAGCTGTAAATAAAAGTAAATAAAATTAACAATTTTATATAGGTGGTGTCTATGAAAAAAGTATTATTTACTGATTTAGTTGATACTTTAATTAATAGTGATAATGATAGTACTAAAGAAATAGACATTGTATCTAGATATTTAAATGAATTTTTGAGTACTGGTAATTATGTCGCTATTGTTACTTCACCTAATGGACATGGTAGTATTGGTTATATATTTAATGATATGTTAATACCTTTACATGAATCCATTGACAAAACTTTTAGGGATAGACTTGTATATTATTTACAAGGTAATGGTAGGATTTATGATGATGATAATGTTATTAAGAAAAATACTCATGGTAAAACATATTACTTAGGTAATAACGGGGTTTATGGTATAGGTGTTTCTAAAAAAAGAAGAAGCGATAGATGATTTTTTACAAGTTCAAAAAGAGCCTTTTAGTATATATGCAATAGGGGATAGTGATAGAGATATACCTATGCTTTTAAGAGTTCAAGAGTTAGGTGGTTTCTCTTCTTTTATAGGTAATAGTATTGATTATGAGGTTAGTATTAAAGATATTATTGATGAACAGTTATTTGTAGAGTTTCACTTTCCGTTGCAAGATGAAATAAGTAAGAAAAAAGGAATTGAAGATTATAATAAATTAACAGAAGAAGAGATGACTATATTTTTAAAAAGGGAAGAGCGTAGAAAAGAGTTATATCAACTTTTTAGTGAAGGTAAATTAGATATAGATAAAATAAAGAAAGACTATTATAAAATCTATGAACTAAGTAATTATCAAACCTTTAGTTGTAAATTATGGCGAAATGATTATGATTATTATGCGAACTATCCTTTTAATAAAGATATGATAGATAAAATTCTTTCTATGGGATGTTTTAACTCTTTTGAAGATTATTATGTTAAAGTATTAAAAAGATAGTATAATAGGATAAAGGAGTAAGATACTTATGAAAAACTTATTAAAAAGTCCTTTGTTTTATGGAGTAATCTATGTAATATTATATTTTATTGGTTACATAGTACTTGCTTACTATAATTATACATATTTTGGTGTTATTAAACTTATCTCTATTATAATAATTTTAATAACTATAATTTTGGGAATTATAAGTATATATAAAACAAAGAAAGAGGCAAAATTCAAGCTTTTTACATCATATATATTTATTGAAATAGTTACTATTATATTATTTTTTCTAGTTTTAGGTTATTTTATAGGAGATAGAGAAAGTGCAGTTACTTTATATAATAAAAAGATGGTGGAATCAAGGAGTAGATTTCTAGCAAGTGATACAGTTTCTTATTATGACTATATTAATCCTTTTGTTAGAGGTAATACTTTAAGAAAGAAAATGCGCTATGATAAAGAGATTAGTAAAGAAAATTATTCAATGACAGATTTTTTTGATGATGATGGAAAATTAATTAATTATACATATAGTCAAAATATTGAAGAAGAAATAGAAGTAATGGATGTAAAGAATGGTAGTTATGGTTCTACTACAATAGGAAGCTTTTTATCAAGTATTATATATGAAAGTAGATTTAATAAAACTGATATTATTAGAGTAAGAGTTATTGATTCTGCTTTAGCAGGAAAAGATATAATTATTGTAGAAAAATCTATTGATAATGGCTTAAGTTTTAAAAACATTTTAGAAAATGAAGATAAATATTTAATTGTAAATAGAGATACTGATGTTTCTTTTGTTGATGAAAAGATAGGTTTTATCTTTGATTTAGGACTATTAGGCCGTGATGATAGATATAAAAAGTTTTTAGTTACTACTGATGGAGGTAAGACATTTAGTTATGTTTCTATTACTATAAATGGTTATGGAGATTTAGACTACTATTATATTAATAATACACCTCGTCTTAAAAAAGATAAGTTATTTTTAGATGTATCAGTTCCAGTAGGGAATGATTTAAAAGATATAGAGTTAGTTAGTAATGATAAGGGACTTACTTTTAGTAATTAAAGGAAGGAGAGATATTAATGGGTAAAGCTTATGTTGGTAAAATTGAAAATTATTAAATAATAAAACAGATATATAATTTTTCTAACTTAAGAAAGCTTTAAAACTTATAGAAAAGAGGAAGACTTATGAATTTAGAAGAAATTGATGTTAATCTTTTTAAAATATTCTATTATGTTTGTCAATATGGTACATTTTCAAAAACTGCAGAAGCTTTGGGGGTTACACAACCAAGTGTTAGTTATAGTATAAAAACACTAGAGACTCAACTTGGAATAAAATTATTTGAAAGATCTAGTTACTCATTAACTTTAACTTCTGAAGGAGAAATGCTATTACCTTATGTAGAACAGTCTTTGAATAGTTTAAAAACAGGTATGATAAATATAAATGATTTGGTAAATTTAAATAGTGGACAAATATCAATAGGTGTTCCATCTCATATTGGAGTTTTTTTACTAACAGATATTATAAGTGATTTTACAAAGGAATATCCAAATATAAAGATTAAAGTTATTAGTAAGCCTACAAAAGAGTTATTTAGACTTCTTAACAATAATGAATTAGAAGTGTTAATAGATAGTTCTCCTTTAGATAATAGTTTTAATAATGTAGAAATTTATAAAATTGCTACAGAAAATTGTATTCTTGCTTGTAATAGAAAAATGACAGAACTTAGAGATAAGAAAATTTCTCTTAAAAAAGTTCTTAACTACCCATTAATTGTACCTTTGCGTACCTCAAGTAGTACAAAAGAGTTAATGCGAATTTTTGAGAAGAATAAAATTCCTTTTAATCCTAGTTATGAGATATCGACCAGTGATATGATTGCCGAGATGATAGAGAAAAATTTAGGTGTAGGGTATCTCTTTGAAAAGACAATAGCTTTATATGATAATATCTGTAAAATAGATTTAAATATTACTTTACCTACTTTTGATATTTATATAATTTATAAGGATAAAATTCCGTCAGTTACTGCTAAAAAGTTTATTTCATTTGTTAAAAACAGGTCTTAAAATTATATAAAAAAATTTTATATAAGATATAAAAACTATATAATTGATTTATTGTAATTGCTATCATATACTTTAAATGAGGTGATTAAGATGAAAAAATATAATATTGGTTGGGGGTTAACTAATGCTTGCAATATGAACTGTAAGTTTTGCTACAGTAAAGAAACACGAGATAGTTCTAAAAATTTAGGGGTGGACGATTGGATTAAATTTATTGATGAAAATCATCAATTGATTGAATCAATAAACTATGGTACTGGTGAGAATGCTATATGTAATGATTTCTTTACATTCTTAGACCATGTTAGAAGTAACTACCCAGATATCAAACAATCACTTACAACTAATGGATATTTGTATGAATCGATATCTAAAGATGATGAGAAAATGGATATTTATAAAAGAGCCATTGATGAAGTTGATGTATCATTAGACTTTGCTAATAAAGAGAAACATAATAGTTTTAGGGGGCAACCTTCCGCTTATACTTGGGCTATTAACATGTTGAAACAACTAAAAAAAGATCTTAAACTTTCTACAATAGTTTTTGTGGGATTTGAAGAGACAATGCAAAAAGAAAATATCGATGGATTATTTAAAATTGCCAAAGAAAATAATGCTATTTTAAGACTAAATATTTATAGACCAGTTAGTGAAAATATGGAAATAAATAGAAAGTTTACACTCAGTTATAATACATTAATGAATACTTTGAACTATATTGGAACTAATTATAAAATAATAGGCTTAAGTGATATACTTTTAGGGAACTTATTAACTAATCAAGAGAATATCGTTGAAAATACAGGAGTTGATAGTATTAGAATCTTACCTGATGGTAATATTTGTCCTTCAACTTATCTTATAAAAGATGAGTATAAAAATAAATACAATATTTTACAACCAAATGTTTTAGAGAAGATTAAATTTGAAACATTTGAGAATGCTCCAATTCCTTCTGATTGTAATAATTGTTCTTTAAAAGATAAGTGTAGGGGTGGAGTTTATGATAGAAGAATTTTATGGCATGGAACTTTAGAAGAAAGAGATCCATATTGTCCTTTAGAAAATAATGATACAATAGAAAAAACAAAATATAAAGTATTAAAGAAAGATCGTATATCTGTTCATGATGGATATTTACCAACGATGTTCTTTAAAAATTAAGGGAGAATTATATTATGAATTTTAAACCAGAAATAGCAATTATAATGCGTAGTGATGAAGTTATTAAAGAATTTAACTTAAAAAGAGTAACTATTAATACATCTTTTGGACCTGTTCATAGATGCTTTGTTGGAAAGATTTATGATGTACCAGTTTTAGTGATTTATGGAAGATTTAATAGTGAAAAAGTACCATCTAGCGAGATAAACTTTGAACAAACTATAGAGGCAGTTAAAAATAGTGGCTGTAAAAAACTAATAGGAACTTTTGTTGTAGGAGGTATTAATCCTAAAATGCCTCAAGGTAGTGTTTATGTATTAGGTGATTTAGTAGGTATGGGAAATTATAATATCCATTGGAATCAAAATGAACCTTTTCATAATGCTGAAATGTATGAACCATTTTGTCCAATCCTAACTAAAAAACTATGTGAAGCAAGTGAAAAGATGCCATTTCCTGTTAAACAAGATGCTACTTATGTATCATTCTACGGTTATCCTAGAATAGAAACAAAAAAAGAGCTTGAATTTTATAATAGACAGGGCTGGGATATTGTAGGACAAACTTGTGACGGAGAAGCAACATGTGCTAGGTTAAATCAGATTTGTTATGCAGCAGTTGCAGTACAGATTGATGATCCTAATAGCAGAAAAGATTATGTTGATAATCTAAAAGTAAATAAAAAGAAAAATCAATATGTAGAGACAATTAAATCTTGCAGAGAAAGAACTACTAAAATAGTTTTACAATTTCTAAAAGATTACAAAGAAGAAAGCTGTCCAGTATGTTCTAAAATGTCAAGAAAAAATAATAATTTTAGAGAATTTCCAGATTATTTTTATGAGTAGAGGATAAGTTATGAAAAAAATATCATTATCGATAAGTGAATATTCTAAATTAGTTGTTATTACTAATCTAGAAAGTATAGTTTATAAATTTAAAAATAATCCATCATCAATTACAAAGACTATTCCTATAAGAGAAATATTTATAGAAGATTATTGTGATAGTAACAACTATAAAAATAATACTATTTTCTTATTAGAAGATACTAAAAAGCAAATGATATTTGATAAAGAAAATAATTATGCTTATATGACTACTAAAGAAAGTGAGATGCGTTTTCCAGATTTAGTTTATGTATTATTAACAATGTTCACAAATGATCTTGTAAAAAAAAGTAAATACTTATTGCATAGTTCTTCTTTAGAATATGATAATGACAAGTCTATTCTTTTAATAGGCGATGGAGGTGCCGGAAAAACATCACTTGCATACAAATTAATAAAAGATTATGATTACAAGCTTATTTCTAATGATCATACTTTGTTAACAGTTAAAGATGGCCTTTTTACATCTTTACTAGGAACTAAAGATATAGAGATGAGATATGGAGTAATTAAGAATAGTTTTAAAGATATAGAAGAGAATCTCCCTAGTTATGATGGAGAAGATTTATGGAAAAGGAAAATTATTATTAATGATTTTCTAACGGAAGAAAATTTTGCTACTGATAAAGAAAGACACATAACTGATGTTTTTCAAATTAATCTACTAGGGTCTAGTGCCGGAGAAAATTTTGTTAGTACCAAAAATTATGTAGATCAAATTCTTTATTTGTATGAACAATTATCAAAACAAATAAAGGGAACTTACAATTTAATAACTGGTTTTGACTATCCAATGCCTAGTTTGGAGACTGAAGAAAATTTATTAGCTTTATATAATGATATAAAAATAGCTTTAGAAAACACTGAAGTGCATATGGCAAAAGGATCCCTAGATGAACTTCCTAAAAGGTTGGTGAAAACACTTGAAAAATAAAATAATTTTAACTACTTTAGCACCGAAAACGCATAGAACATCAGAAGAGAATTTAGGTATACTATATTTAAAATCATCATTAAATGATAAAGGGTATAATGTAACTGTAATAGATGGTTGGTTAAATGAATTAACAGTAGATGAAGTTTATGAGAGAATAATAAAAGAAGAAGATATTTTATATGTTGGTATATCTTCATACATGTCAAATACCGAACCCACTATTAAATTAATTAATATGCTAAAATTACATGATAAAGATATAAAAATAATTTGTGGTGGGTTTGGCCCTACCTTTTATCCAGATGATTATTTAAATGCTAATGCAGATATAGTTGCTCGTGGTGAAGGAGAAGAAACCTTAGTAGAATTAGCAGATGCTTTAAGTAAAAATATGTCTATTGAAAATATAGAGAATATTAGTTATAAGAAAGATGGTAATATTTATCATAACCCTTCTAAAAGATTATTAGATAATTTAGATAAATTACCTTTTCCTAGTAGAGAAATGATACCTGTTCTTAAAAAGAAAAAATCTACTGTTAATATGGTTACTTCAAGAGGATGTAGTGGTAACTGTGAGTTTTGTTCTGTAATTTCCTTTTTCAGATTAAGTAAAGGTAAGGTGTGGAGAACAAGAAGTATTGAAAATATAGTAGATGAGATAGAAGAGTTATATAATAAAGGTATCACTTATATTAAGATGGTAGATGATAGTTTTATTGATGGAACTCGTGATGAGAAATGGGCAAATGACTTTGCTAATGAGATTGAAAAAAGAGGTATAAAAGTTAAATTAAGAGGGCAAATTAGAGCGGACAAAGTAACTGATAATATTTTATATGATTTAAAAAGAGCAGGATTTTTCTCTTTTGCTTGTGGTATTGAAAATGGTAGTCCTACAGCTTTAAAAAGAATGAATAAGGCAGCTACCTTAGAAGATAATGAAAGGGCTTTAGAATTATTTAAGAAATACAATTATTTAGTACAAATGGGATTTATTCTTTTTGATAAAGAATCAACTATAAATGAATTAGAAGATAATTATAATTTTCTTAATAAATATGATTTTACAGTTACTAAAGGAATATTTAGTGAAATGTATAGTGCCGAAGGAACTAAATTAAATAGTAAACTTCGTATTAATGGAACTTTATTAGAGAGTAATTTTGTTGATAACAATAATAAGTATATTATTAACAATGAAGATGTTAGAAAGGTCTATTCTGCTCTTAAAAGATGGCATAAAGCACATAGCGAAATATATGATATGGCAGTTGATCCTCTAAATGCTCCTAAAGCCATTAGTGAAATGAAAATGAGTGGTTTTTATGGGGAAGTTATGAAACTAAAAAAGCAAGATTTGTTATTCTTTAGAGATGTTTTAGATATTGTTAAAACTGATAAAACAATACTTGATAGTTATGTAGAAGAAAAACTTAAGGAAGATGAATGCTTTTATCATGACATTAATCAGAAAGTTTTAAAACTATATAAAAATAGTGGTTTAGAATATCATGCTAGTAAAAATCCATTTATTTAAAGCTTTAAGTGTGCTATACTTAATATATTAATAGAAAGGGATGATTATAATGGAAAAAATTGATGCTAAAGAATTTATAGGTAAGGAAGTAGAGATTGTTATAGATAGAGCTTTAGGTACTAAACATCCTAAACATGGTTTTATTTATACTGTTAATTATGGTTATGTACCTAATGTAATTAGTGGCGATGGAGAAGAGTTAGATGCTTATTTATTAGGGGTATTTGACCCTGTAGAAAGTTATAAAGGTAAATGTATTGCTGTTATTCATAGAACTAACGATGATGATGATAAAATAATTGTAGTACCCGATGGTGTTAATTATACAGATGAACAAATAAAGGCTTTGACAGAGTTTCAAGAAAGATTTTTTGAATCTGTAATTATGAGATAACTATATGTAAGGGGGAAGTATTATGATTTACGATGAAGCTTTTGAAGAGAAAAAATTAGAAGAAATATTAGACCAGTATAAGGAAGTATTAGAAGATTTAAAATTAGTAATAAGATCACTTCCAAATAAATATCAACATAATCCTGAAGTTTTAGATGCTTTGCTTAGACAATATGAAAATAAAGAAAGAGTTATTACTGAAGGGTTAAATAAGCCATACTTCGCTAGGATAGACTTCAAAGATGATGAATCTAAAGAAGAAAATATGTGTTATATAGGTAAAGTCGGTGTTACAGATTTTGACCAAAACACTGTAACCGTTGACTGGCGTGCTCCTATTGCCTCTTTATATTATGATAGCAATTTAGGTAAGACATCATATAAAGCTCCAGAAGGAATAATAAATGGTACTCTTAGTTTAAAAAGACAATATGATATTGAAAAAGGTAAGTTAATATCTTTTAATGATGTAGATACTGTCGCTAATGATGATATTTTAAGACCATATTTAAGTGTTAATGCTGATAATAGATTAAAAAATATAGTTAGTTCTATTCAAAGCGAACAAAATGAAGTTATTAGAAGAGATTTAAGCGATAATATTATAGTTCAAGGTGTAGCAGGTTCTGGTAAGACTACAGTAGCCCTACATAGAATTGCTTATCTTGCCTATAACTACCGTAATAAAATTAAATCTAATCAGTATATGATAATAGGACCTAATAAGTTTTTTATTAAATATATATCTTCTGTTTTGCCAGATTTAGATGTTACTGATGTACCACAGCTTACTTATGAAGAATTTACTAAAGAATATTTAGGAGAAGACTTTTCTCTTGTTAAAGAAAAGATTAGTGATACAGAATTTAATGCTAATAAATTTAAAATGTCATTAGATTATAAAACAGTAATTGATAATTATATCGCTTATCTAGAAAAAGAGAAAGTATTACCTCTTAAAGATTTTTGTATAAAAGATTTTAATATCTTACCAAAAGAAGTAATTAGAGATATCTATGATAATATTGATGATAAGTACATTTCGAATATAGAAGCAAAAATTGAAAGAACTATTTTAATGGCTAGTACTTATTTAAAAAATAATCAAGATAAAGTTATTACAGCTTTAATGGCAGAGTATAATAAATTACTGGATAATGCTAAAGATAATAAATCTAAAACTACTATAAATAATACTTACGATAAGATTAAAAAAGAGTTAGAGAGTAGTGGACTTTCATCTAGTTTAAGAAAATATTTTACTTTTAGAAGTAAAAAAACAACAGCTTTATATAGTGATATGATTAAAGATATAGAAAAGTATTATAGTAATAAAGATGTAAAAGAGATTAAAGACAATGAGCCAAAAGAAAAGAATACTTTTACTTTTGAAGATTTACCGGGTTTAATTTATTTACATTATCGCTTACATGGTAGTGATATTTATAAAGATTATAGACAAACGGTAATTGATGAAGCCCAGGACTATGGAACATTTAATTTCTATGCTTTAAAACAAGTACTATCATCTAGTAGTTTTAGTATCTTTGGAGACTTAGCTCAATCTATTTATGATTATCGTAGTATTGATAATTGGAATGATGTAATAAGCGAAAGCTTTGATAATGATTGTAAGTTAGAATACTTATTAAAGAGTTATAGAACAACAATGGAGATTATGAACTCTGCGAATCTTGTTCTTGACTATATTGGACTTAAGACTGCTACTCCTGTTATTAGACATGGAGAAGATGTAAGATACCTAAAGATTAAAGAGAATGACTATAATAGAATATTAGAGAGAGTTAACTTATTAAAAGAAAAAGATTATCAGTCTATCGCTTTAATAAGTAGAGATACTGATGAAGCGAAAGAAATGGCAGATAATTTAGCAAAACTAGGTTTAGATATAAAAAGTATTGGAGAAGATAATGTTGATTATGATAGTGGTATTTGTTCTTTATCTAGTGAATTATCAAAAGGATTAGAATTTGATGCTGTTATTTTAACAGATGCTTCAGAAGATAAATATTCATCAAAAGATAATACTGATATGAAAAATTTATATGTTAGTATGACTAGACCTTTACATGAATTAGAAATATTATATGATGGAGAAATAACTCTTCCTTTAAAGGAAGAAGCAGAGAAAACATTTATAAAAAGATAGAAAGTAGCCTTTAAACTTTCTATCTTTTTAAATATCTAGATAAATTATCTTATTACCATGTTCTTCTATTAATTTAACTAAGTTATTAAATTTTATAAAAATAGTGTAGTCGTTTCTATTAGGATGAACTCCTATAGTTTTATTAATTAGTTCTTTATCAAAGACAAAGATGACTTCAGAGTTTTCGTCATAAATAAATCCTAATGGAGAGACAGAACCTTTACATACATTTAGATATTTCTTTAATCTTTCGGAACTTGCAAAAGAAAGGCGAGTACTATTTAGATTACTAGCAAGACTCTTGATATCTATCTTTTTATCAGGATGACAAGTAACTAAATAATGGACTTTACCATTAGCATTCCTTAAAAAGATATTTTTAGGAATGAGACCTTCTTTATCAAGATTAATATCTTTAATTTCCTCTATAGTGTAGACTCTCTTGTGTTTAATTATTCTATATTCAATTCTTTTATTATCTAGTAGTTCTAATATTTCTTCCATAATCCACCTCAATTTACTTAAATATTAGCATAAATAGCCTAAAAAATAAACTTTTGTAAAAGAATTAATATTTTGTAAATGTTTATTTTAAAATAGGACATTTTGATTTATTAATCACAATTTTGTCAGGATAAAATCGTGATTACTTAGTTTTCTGAGTAATCTCTTTTAATTTGTTAATATTTAAGCATCTAAAAATATTAATAATTTCCTCTTCAAAATTTTGACCAATTCTAAACCTAATTAGCTTTAAACTCTTGTTATACATAGGTTTTACCAACTTCAATATATTTAGACACAACTTTCTTAATATATTTAAATTTGCTTGTGCATTTTTATTCATTGTAGTGTTTGCATCTTCTTTAAAGGTAACATCTAGATGCCAATGTAAATTATTTTCGATTCCCCATTCTTCTCTTACTGCTCTTTTAAAATCATTTAAATATTTCAATTCTAATGAAGTTATATAATATCTTATCTCTACTTGTTTAACATCATTTTTTATAACTTCCTTTTTGCATATTCCTACACTCTTTAAATTTTTCCACTTATCTTTATTTAAATAGTCTATATCATCGCTCATAATATATGTTCTTTTCTCTATTTGATTATGCAGTTTTTCTGTTTCTTCATAGTGACATTTATTATATGCATCATTATACAATTCATCATCACTAAAATAAGAAACAACATCATCATAAGTGCTATGTTGATTTCCTTTTAAAGCACCTACATAATCACCACCTTTTTCTACTATTGCTTTTATAGTTTCCTCTTGAGTGTTTAATGCATCAAAAGTCGATATTGTATTTGTTAAATCTAAATGTTTAATTAGTTCTGGACCTGTTGGTATTTCATTTGTTTTATCTTCTATAAATTTAGTTCCTAAACTTATATCTTTCGTAACATTAAAAGCTGTCATAGCATTTAATGGTTTAACTTTGCCATTCTTTGTTTCTTCTCTTTTTGAACCACGACATACTTTGCCATCGTATGCGACTATTTCTTTTTCTTCTGTTTTAACATCTAATAATTCTTGCAATTGTGTTATTTTATTTATTATCATTTCTATGCATACTTCTTCTAATTCGCTTGGATCAACTACCGATATACATCTCTTTATTGTAGAAAGTGATGGTATATCATATGTTAAGTCCAAAAACAATTTAAACCACTCATGGTGTAATACTGCAAATTCTCGTATTTCCGTCCATTCATTGCAATTTGCCATTAAGCCTAAAAAAGTTATCATAATTGTTAATCTTTAAATTATTTAATATTAAAACTTAACGAATTTTCAAAATT
>CAMLTY010000030.1 GCA_946486465.1 uncultured Mycoplasmatota bacterium | reverse complement strand
TCGGCATCATCACTAATTTTTTGAGTTGCTACACCATTAGTTTTTGGTGTTTCAATTTTACTAATTAAGAATTGAGGATTTTCTTTTAGATAATCTTTTAAATTATCTTCAAAGTCTCCCTCAATCTCAGAAACTTCACTCAAAACGAACTTTTGAAATTTAGAATCAACACCAGCATTCGCGACTACCGACTTGTTCTCTGCATAAGCAAGTTGTTTTTCTAAAGTTTCTATTCTCTTATCTTTTTCTAAAGACTTTTCTGTTTCTGTCTTTTGACTTTCCTTCCACTCATTAAAAGCTTTTAACTCTTCTTTACTAGGTACGTTTCTAGTTTTTCTAGCTACTTCCTTTTTTAAAGCTTCATTAAATTCTTCTTGAGTAGCAAAAGCTTTCTCCACTTTTTCTTCTACAGTTTGTGTTTCTGTATTTTCAGTCGTTTCTACATTAGTATCTTCAACATTTTGAACATTTTCTTGTTCCATAAATTCTCCCTTCTTTTAAGTCATTAAGTTGGACTTAACCATTCTTTATTGTCTTTATGTTGGACATAATAAAAGAACGTATTTCTACGTCCTATGGTGCCTTTGTAGGAGTTGCACCCACTAAAACTATTAAGGCATAATAAAAGCACCTTATTTGGTGCTAAAAGTAATATTTTTTTTAAAATATGGTGTTCCTCTGGCAAATTCATTATCTTTATATAGATAATATATTCGATTTATGATATATATCATATTATTACTTCTATTGTCTAATTTATCACTGTTTTTATATTTTTGACAAAAGTTTTTTATTGTTGAAATATATTCGTCATACTCTATATTTTCCATTTTTTCTACTTTTTTTATTAATTCTTTTTCTTTTGAAGATAAATTGTAAATATCAAATAGATTCATAAAATCACCTTATCTCTATATCTAATATTAATGTTGCTTGACCATATTCGTCTTCTATTTCTGATACTCCTCGTAATATATATTTAGTATTATGATTTAAAATTATTTCACTTTCTTCATAATTTTCTGTAATAAAAGCATTCTTGCCTTTTGGAATAAATACATTAAGTTCAACATTACCATCTATCATTTTCTTTTCGGTTAACGAACATGACATAAACCCTTTTTCTGTAAATTCTTGCCCGATAAAAACTGATAAATCATCTACTAAAGAATTATTGTTTAATGACTTATTAATATCAATAGGAAATGTATCTCTAACATAATTTAAAGCAACGCGTCGTATAGCTTTAACATTTTCGCTTAAAGTATTTTTTTGTATTATACTTGATAGATTATTAAATGTTTCTTTTTGTGAAAAATTCAAATCGTCTATTGTTTTTTTTCTTAAAATATCATTAATACCAAAAGAGTTTCCTGTTCCAATATATCCACTAGAACTATTATATACAATTTCTTTTTCTTTTGCACTTATTTTTTGGTTTTTAGATAGTTTTTCAACTTCTGAATTAACAAATGTTTTATAATTATTACGATTAAATTGTTTTTCTTGTTTTATTTCTAAATTATTTTTCTTTTTCAATGGAGTTGCCAAATCTTGTTTTATTTCTAGTTGAGCTTTTTGCATTTCTAATCGTTTTTTCTTATTTAATAATTCTTTTATTTTATTATTATTGTCAACTTTTGGGCTTAATGATGTACTTCCTATCCATTCATTTGCTGTTATTCTAGTTCTCCCAGTTTTATCTAAAAACGATAAATACTCTTTTCTAGTATTGGTTAGACTATTTTGTTTTCTTTTTATATAACTAGGCTCTGCTCCAGTTTGCTTAAGCATTGCTATTTCTCTTTTTTTATTTCTAATAGTCCTTTCATATTGTCTCTGACGTTGTTTCTCTATGTAAGCTTCATCATTTTCTGATTTAGTAAAATCCATATCTCGTTTTTTTGACAAGCCCGGAACAAACATATACTTTGAATGCCCGCAGTTAATACCAAGTATCCCAGCAGGTTCGCCATAAGTTGAACTAGACCACGGTCTTACTTTTATACGACTTCCGTCCAAATCTTCAATATAGCCTGAATAACCACTTAGTGAGAATACTTGTCCTTGGTCTCTACTACATAGAGGTCTTGCTCCTATATGTGAACTAATCTCTATAAAATCTCCCCCACAAGCTTGTATTCGCTCGTCTTGAATAGTATTTATAGCATTTTGAGTGTTCGACCTTATAATCATCTTTGTATAAGCCTCAGGAGTCCATTCTGCACCATTTCTAGCAGTAAAACCAGTAAGGCCTTTTTCTGCAAATTGACTAACAGCCTCTTGCATAGCTTTAGCAGTAGTTTTAGTGCCAGACAATACTTGTGAAGAAACTTTATTAACTATAGCCACATATTCATCTCCTGCACTCATCAGAATGCTATTGTTTTGCCTATTAAATGTAGTTAGAACATCTGTCATTGCAGTTGATAATATATTATTTACAAGTGTATCTTCAGTTGTCTTGTCTATTTCATTTAATAAACCTCTTTTAACTCCTTCTTCGATAAGACCTTTGTCTTTATCTTGACCTATCTCTCTAGCTCTATCAAAGACTTTTTCTACCTCTTTAACTGTCTTACCAGAATATTTAGCAATTATCTTAGCATTTTCTTCATTTAATCCATTTAACTGTCTTAATCTTTCTAATTGCCACTCATTAACTCCTCCACTTCCATACAATGGTTGGTTGTTTTCTGCATCCCACTTATCTATTTCCATAGGCTTACCTTGAGAAAGTTTCTTAGCAATATTTAAAAGCAGTTCATTTTCCATATCGATATAAATTCTCTCAACTTTTTCTTCTAAATCGTTTAAAGACATTTATATCAACTCCTATTTTTCGTTTTGATTATCAATAGCATAAGTTAACCAAAACATAGCTTCTTCTAATTTAGTGATAGTTAAACTTTTCTCTCTTGAGTTTTTTATTTCTTCTGTTTCTCTCAAGTTATCAATAAATTCTTGTAACTTTTCTATCATTTTTATCCCTCCTCTACTACTTCTTCCTCTTGAGTTTCTGTTTCTTGTCCCATACCAAAAAAGTCCATACCAGCAGGTTGAACCAACTTGTTTTCACTCTCAATTTTTGCCATTTCCTCTTGAATTTCACTATCTTCATAATGTAAATATTTTTTCATAAATTTTTCAAGAGAAATAACTTTGTTTTGATACAATTCTAATCCTCTTTGAATTAATGCGTTTTCATCTTCGATTATTGAATCGTCAAACACTATGTTAATTGATTTATAAGTAATGCCTTCTAATTCACATATAGCTTTAACTAAATCATATAAGCAATCATTAACCATTAACTCGTGATGTTTCTTAGTTCTATATGTATCACTATTTTCAGATACAACTTCAGTAGCAGTTTTAACACCTTGACCATTGAAATTGTAATAGTTCTGTCCTAAGCCAACTCCTGCACTAATATAATTTAATTGTGCATTTATTGAACTTATATGCTCTTGGTATCTCAAGTTAAAATCTATTTCTTTGACTGGTTGATTTTCCATACCAGCAATAGCAACATATACTTCATCGTTATTATCAAAATAACTTACGTAATTAACATTTCCATCAGCATCTACTTCTGTTTTCTTTTTAACTGCCGTTCTATCAATTAAAACGCGTTTTTTACCAGTTCTAAACTCTCTATTAAAACTATCATATTCTGTATCTATCGCTTTAAACTTATCTATTTGATTAGCTAGTATTGATATACCCATAGGACTATCTGTGTCAAAATTATTTGCAATGACAGGTTTCCATACTTGAAAGTGAGGATTGTCTGTCTCAAATTCCTCAAACTCTGAAACATCCGGAAACATATCATTAAAAGGAATTTCTTTTCCTAACGTTGTTTCATTTTTTGATACGTATAACTCATTTAATTTAGTATATTTATCTCCTGTAAATTCATGATAAGTAATATGCGTATAATACTTCTTTTTTAAATCTACACCTTTAGTAAATCTGCTAACGGTAATTAAGCCGTTTATATAAGAATTGGTGTATTTGTAAGGAATTACTATATCACCATCTATAAAATCAATTAATGTTTTATTATCTTTCTTATATTCAACAGTAACACCACTACCTAATGCAAAAACACGTTCTAGGAAGTCAGGAAAGTTCACTTTAAAGTTGTTTTCCTTGCTATCTAATACTTCTAGTAGTCTTTCAGTGTTTTTCTTCTTATCGAGCTTTATTTGCACCTTTTCTGACCATAGCAGTTTAGCAAAGTCTTCACATACTTTTTTAGGCATATTCATTGTAAGCCTTTCGCATTGTTTAGTAGTACCATCAGCCATCTTCATATTAAAGTAGTGAAAGTCATTTACATTGCCACGATACCAGCTCTTCCATATAGCCATCATATCGTAAATATCTCCAACTACTAAATTAATTCCTTTTTTGCTTAACTTATTCTGTATATCTTGATATAGTTTCTTTTAAATCACCTACCAATTCTTCTTATCGCTTCATCATAGCTCATAATATTTAATTCTGGTTTATCAGTTAATAGTGTTTTTAATTCTTTTTTCTTACTTTCCACTAATTCATAAACTGTTGTTTCTACTAAATCTTCAAAACTTAACCAGTCATAATATAAAAAGTCATCAACAACTGTGCTGAACACATTCCATTTATCTTCTTTATTTTTTACATAAAATCTAGGCATATTTACTACTCCTTTATCCCTAATTTGTTTAAATTATCTTTAACCCAATATTGAAATACATCTTGCGTGTGGTCGGCATAATAATATGAGTAATCATTAGACCAACTATTGTAATAAGGTTCTTCGCCAATAAATTCTTTCTCAGTTTTATCTGGCTCAGGTTTGCCTTTTTCAATAGTTCCCTCTTTCCACATATAATTCTCATTTTCTTTTTTGAATATTTTATTATTGTCATTATCTAAAACTCTAAACTTTCCTTTTGCTAGAAAAGCTTGTGAATAATCAATTAATTCTTCTTTATTTTTACCTTTATTGACTGGGTGAAACCTTTTGCCATAATCGGTATATAACTGATTTCTTAAGGCACCTTCAGCACTATCTATAGTCTCTTTATCTTCTCCACATTTCCACATTTTAATCATGGCTATTTCAAAATTAAAGATGTCTCTCGATAACTCGCTAGGCGCTTTCTTTTTAGGTTTCTCGTTAGGGCTATAATAGTAAGTATCTAGTAAATACCAATAACCATCGCTTACTAGTCCATAGCATCCACAAGCAGTAGCACTTGTCTGATGTCCGCCATCAACTGAGAAGTCTAGATAAAGTACTCTTAAATTATTTTTTGATATATAGTCCTTATCAACATACTCTATTGTTTCAGGATTATATATCATGCCCTCTAAACCAATAACTTCACCAAGATATATCCATCTATACCTTTTATTATCGAATTTCTTCATCCGTTCTGCTTCATCAATGAACATCTTCCCTAACCACTTTTCAGGTACTGTTCTATAGTCAGAATCAGTAATTAATACATCATCTCTACTTTTCATTTTTTCTACCCACTGATTAACCCAATGATATCTATTTTTCGGTGGATTAAATGAATAAAGAGTAATAAACCAGTCATCATTACCTCTTGAGAATGTAGCAATAATCTGTTCTATTTGCTCTTCATTTTTGAACTCTGTCAACTCTTCAAACCAAACTATTTTAATAGGTGTATCTTCGTCTATCATACCTTTTAACTTTTCGTAATCATCAGCACCTGCAAAGTAAATATTATTGCCATTATTTAACTTTACTCTTAAAGGCTGTAAACTACAATTATAATCAACATTCTCAATTAGTCCTAACCTTTTTAATGCTCGTCTGATTTCTTTATATACACTATCTCTTAGGGTATTTTGATATTCTCTAATAACAATAGCACTACATTTTTCTTCACTTAAACAATGAAAATTTACTTTTAATGCATTTTTACTTGTTTTAGTAGAACCACGTCCACCCTCATCTATTTGTCTTGACTTTTTAGAGTTAAATGTGTTCCAAAAAGATGGTGCAATAATACTACTTAACTTCATCTGCATCACTTGGCAAGTCATTAATTATCTCTATTCTATTTGAAGTTGTGGTATCTATCTCTTGTTTATCTTGCCAACCGAAATTGTTTTTCATGTTAAAGATAGAAAATGTAGGATTAAAGACACCTAATAAGGCTCCTTTTTCTATACTAGCCTCAATTTTGGTTTTAGCTTTTTTTATAGTGTCAAAAAATTCTTCTTTTTCTTGATAATTCAATAGAGTCTGTCTATCACAGTCTAACCATACGCATAAATCACAAATAGTGTAAGGTTTGTTTTTTTCATCATCAAAATAAGCATCTATTTTCTTTTGCAGTTCTTCAACACTTTGAAATTTTAAAGGCCTGCCTATTTTCTTCTTCTCTTCCTTTCGATACCACCTCCTTAACTGCTTTCTTGGTTGCGGGAGTTGGATTTGCACCACTCCACAGGCTAAAGAGACCTGTATGCTACTGTTACACTACTCCCGCGATTTATTTTCCCCTAGTCCAAAACGTTAGTATGATGATTAATAGAATAAATAAAAGCATTAAAGCTAAATCATGTAGTTCCATATCATCATCTCCTAACACAAAAAAAGAGCTATTTCTAGCTCTCAAAGAATAAAAAGGGTATTTGGTACGAAGAACTTTTATAATTCTTCATAATAATAATATATCACAAAAAACGGTTCATATCGTGTCATCTTTAATAACAATGCTCATTTTATTCACGTGCTCTACCAATTGAGCTAATCACCCTTAGCAAGGATAATGATGGAATCGAACCATCTCACCGGGATTACAAATCCTTAATTTCATTTTTGCTGTGTGAGCATTTAGAAGAAGGTTAAAACCTAATACACTTAACAAAGGTCATCACTAATCAAGCCGATTTTATTTGCTGTAAGACCTTTTATGTTTAATAACAAGAGTTAACAAGACACTTTTTTCGGAATCGAACCGATTGTAGTTTATTGACCTTTCAATACATTTGCAAACCTGCTTTTTTATTTGCTGTAATGTGTCTTTCTTTCTATGTATTTATTATATCAAATTTAACCTTTATAATCAATGTTTTTCTTATATTCTTCTAGTAATTTATCAATGTATGTAGTCATATCAAAACCATTTTCTAATAGCTTTAATATCTGTAAGTTATAACCACTTAAATAGATGTTTCCATACTCGTCAAATTCTGGTACTGTTTTGTTTCTATCGTTTAAATTCCACCAGATTATTTTTGTTTCAGCACCATATTGTTTAAATAGTTTCATTGTCTCTTCTTTAGACTGGTTAGAACCACTATCAAATTCCATATCTGATAAAACAATTAAATATTCAGGATACTTATTTAAACCTTGTAATAACTTCATTACTTTACCAAAGTCTGTATTAGAACAGTCGCCAGTGTACATAGACATATACTTCTCTTCCATAGTATTTCCTTTTATTGTCATAAGCTGTGGCTTAGAACTAAATGATATTACTTGATTAGGTGCATAACTAGATTTAATAGATAAAGCATAAGCAATAGACATAGCTTTTTCTAATAAAGAACCTTTCCCTATACCTCTACCCCAAATATTATTCATTGAACCTGATGTATCTAGTATTACTATAGCATTCATTTCTACACCAAGTGTAGCATTATCTACTATCTTACTACTTACAACTTCACTAGCTTCATTAGATACACCTCTGGTAGCAGTTTTATAAGCATCATATACATTAGCAGTAGATGTATTTAACTTAGCTTTATCTTCTTTTACTGCTTTAATATATGCCTCAAATCTGTCTTTTATATCTTCTCTAGTTGAGAATGTATGTAAGTATTTAGTCATTGCTAGACTTGGTACTTGCTCAAAGTTTATTTCATCAACTAATGGGTGTCTATAATTACCTTTTTCAAATAAGTCATTTAAAGGTGTGCCTTCTTCTTTTTCTGCATATGATAACTTATATTCTACAGTCTTATCAGTTTTAATTAACTTACGATAGTCTTTCTCTGTAATATTCCATATTTGGCATAATGCCTTTGCTATTTTTTTATCTTTACCAGTTAGTCTAGGCATCCACTTCTTTGCAAGTTCTATATGTTCTTTATCTTCAGAGCAATTTAATACTGAATGTAAGTAATCAATGTTTTCATCAGTAGGTATATGCCATAAATCGTCATATCTTCCAGCTAATACAACATTTTTTGGACTAACTTTAGACTGATACATTAATCTTCTACCTAAATCACGTCTCCCTAGTCCAAATCTAGGATCTCTTATAAACATAGAGAATATTTTTTCTTTTTCACTATCCCCTATTTTAGCCTCATCAAGATGTTTTTCAAAAAATGCAGTCATAAATAACAAATCAGTTAAATTGTTACCTGTGCTTTTGTAAGAAACATCTCCATTCTCAGTTAATTTTTCATTTAATATTTTTTCTATTTTATTCATAATCGATTCCTCCTATATCTCTTTTTCTTTTATATTTTTTATAAATTCTTTTACACTGACTTTCTGAATAGTGAACTAGATTAGAAATATCTCTCCAAGTATAGTTTTTAGTAGCAATTTCTTTATAGTAAACAATTAATTGTTCTACTTTATCATATTTTTCTAATATTTTAAGTTCTTCATCTATCCAGTCCATGTTATTTTTAATTTTATCTTGAGTCTCTACTATTTTTTTGTCTAAATCTTTCCACTTTTCAAGTTCAGTTAGTTCTGCATATTTTTCTATTAGATTAACAGGACTACCTCCATCTACTACTATTTTATCAAGATTAATTGATTTAGGCAAAATCATTGTTTCTAATATTTCTTTTTCTCGAAGTAATCTTTTTAGTTCATTTGTTAGTTTTTCTACTTCAAAATTAGCTTTTTTTAGTGTCATTTTACCTCCATTTTTATCTTTTTTTGACAAAAAACAGCCATTTTTTGACTATAAATTAATCGTTTTTTTATGTTTTTTCGAGTTAAAACCCTTATTTATCAACAGTCTTATGTCTTTGACACCACACCCCTCACGCGTATAATATTTATATTTTATGAATGATAATCATTCGATGTTAATCGCTTTTTGTATCTAGTAAATAGTTAACTGCATCTATTAATTCATTTATTTTATCTTTTGTTTTAATTAAACAAGTATCATAATAACTATCAGAAAACTCATCTACAAAGTTTATTTTCTCTATTTTATTAGGAACTTTTCTTAACACTTCAACTATCTCATAATTTCTAAATAGTGCCTTTGTTGTCATAAATTTATATTGTCCATACATACCTCCAGCATTGCCTTTAGAATCGCATTTGCCAAAGTTAGGATGTTCTCCATTCTTTCTGAATAAATAATATTGTGGAAATGGACCAGTTGTTCTAACCAGTGTTCCATCTTCCAATTCATTATCTTTGACCATTTGTAATAGTTCTATTCCTGTCATCTATCATCATCTCCTCTTTCTAAATTGTTTTGTTATTCTAACTTCATCTTGGTTACTTAAGTATCTCTTGAAATCCTCATAGTCTGCTAAGTTGCCTAAATATAAGAGTGCTGGAAACTCTATATTATCCTCTTCATTGACTTCTATAGCCATAACTACTTCTTTAGTCTTTTGTTCTAGCAAGAGCCAGTCAAGGCAGAATATCGTTTCGTCTGGTTCATAAGTTCCTAAATCAGTCTGACCCCCAGTACCCGTTACATAGATTCTATATTTCATTTACTTTCTTCCCATCTTCTTCCATCTAGCTTTATAAGTTATATTACTTTTAAGAGGTTGTTTATCGAGAATATCTACAAAAAGTGTTCCACAAACAGATATTATTAACATAATAGGGGCTATAAACATAAAAATATTAACTTTACTTTCAATTACAGAAAGTGCAAAAGAAATCATAAGTATAGCAATACTTGTATAAAATATAACCATTAATATATTTATAAAAACAATTGCACTTTTTTCACTTTCTTCGTTTTTCATTATTCCACCTCATACTTTACAGAATTAAACTGCTCTTTTGTTACTATATCTTTTATTGGCAATAAAGAATAACTTTGACTTTCTACTTCTTCTGTAAATAAAACATCTGTAACATTACCTTTTTCATCTTTCATTATCTCTGTTACCTCTTTACCATTAACATAATCTCCTACTTCTATTAAATCTATTAGATTATAACTTGCTTTAATCACATCTGATAACTCTCCATTTGAGGTATGAGTGTAACAAGAATATTGTCCTAAAACTTTTACTATATAACCCCAACTTTCGTGTTTTGTATATTCTGTTACTCTTCCAATCCCTTTTTTTGTTCTTACATACATACCTTCTTTTAATTTCATTACTTATTCCTCCTTGATTGCTTATTAGCTACTACTATAAATCTTTATTGGTTTTTGTCTTTTTTCTGTATTCTTCCCATCTTTTTTTAGCTTTTTCACTAGCCACTTTTCTATGTTTATCACTTATTTTACTTAATCCATTTTCCCACGAGTGTCTTATATTTTCACTAGCGGTACACCATTCAAGATTATTGACATTATTATTAAGTTTATTCCCATCAATATGATTTACTTGTGATTTGTTTTCTGGATTTGGTATAAATGTTTCTGCAACAATTCTATGAACCCTTACAGTTTTATATTTATTATTTTTACACAAAGTTACAATTAAATATCCTCTATCTCTATCTTTTGTTGGTTTAAGTAATCTTGTTTGCTTGCAAACATTTGACGTATCTCTTGCTATACTCTTTATTTTACCTAAATTTGATATTTGATATATTCCTTCATATCCTTTAATATCTTGCCAAATTTCCTCCATTTATATACCACCTTTATTCATTTGTTTTCTCTACTAAATCGGCTTTTATTAAGTCATACAATATTTCATAATCTTCAACATCAAGTTTTAAATTATAAAATCTGGGACATATTTTTTTTGAATGAGAAAATATAGTAAACCAATTTAATTTTTTCTTATTACTATTCAAATTTTCTTTTAATGTTATAGTTGCTGTAGGTCTTCTTATTTCCTTTTCTCCACCATAGTGGCCATTTATTCTATATAACTCTATTATTTCGCCAGTATCTACATCATAACGTGGTTTAAATCCATATTTTTCTATTAATATATTTAAATCTACATTATCTTTAATCTTTAACATTTTCTGCCTCGCTTTCATCAATACTTGGTAATAATACATCTAAATAGAAATCTACATACCCTTTTAACTCATCATCTGTCAACTTTTTATTAAATGATGCATGGAATACCATTTCGTTATCTTTACATATCATCACGTGATTATTACTAGCTTGTGATACTATACAATCTCTATACTTTATCTCTCTATTCATATTTAATATCCTCCCAAGTTTTTAACAACTTTTTTCTTAATGTGAATGTATCGTCATTTAAGTTGGTAAGGATAACAGCCATAAACTTGCATTTATGTACATCATCTAACTCATGATTGTATATTTTAGTATCTCTAATTAGTGAGTACATACATAATTCTAATAATCTATTTTTAATTTGAATTAAGTCTTCTACTCCTTCCAATGCTCTATTATTCATCTTTACCTCCTATTATTTCTTTATATTTTGATAGAATATAGCCATATATCGCACTACTTCCATATTCTTCATTTTGAAACAAATCTTTTGACATTTTTACTAACCACTCTATAAACTCTTTTTGTTGACTTAATAACGTTTCTACTTGAACTCTATTACAATGGCATTTAAACATATTGTTATATACCGCTTGTAGCTCATCAAGTTGCTTTTTTAATTCTTGGTTATCTCTTTCTTTTTCCATTAGCAAATTAATAAATTGAACTCTGCCACAATCTTTAGTCTTTTCGTAAAGTTCATCAAATAGTAATTCATTATCGTCTAACATTTATTCCACCTCTTTTAAAGTATCTAATAAATTATCAATATAGTTGCTAGGATAGCCACCTGTCGTTTTTCTTAATTCATCTATTTCATAAATAGTTTTGGTTAACTTATCAATTACTTCTTTTTGTTTTTCATTTTCATTTAATAGGCACTCTATATCTTTACAATGTTCTATACAGAATTTATCAAAATCACTCATATCACACTTGCCACTTTTATATTCACTATATATAGCATCTTCTTCAAGATATTGTTTTAATCTTTCTTTATAGTTCATTACAAACCTCCAAATCTCTTGCTTCCGTTAAAGGAATACTACTACAATATTCTTCAATTAATGAATCTTTAATAACTTCTGCTGTTCCTGTTTGAACCACTGCTATTATAAATGCTAATACTATTAATACTGCTAATGTAACTAACACACTAATTAATGCTACTCTCCAACTTTCCATTTTTTCTTTACTCTCCATTTAATCCTCCTCCATAAACTTTCTTAACTTTTTTAAAGCCCTTTTCTCTATCCTTGAAACGTAGCTTTGCGATATACCTAATGCAACTGCAACCTCATCTTGTGTTAACCTCTTCGCACCATTTAACTCGTATTTGTGAACTATTATGGAACGTTCCTTTTCATCTAGTTTAGATAATAACTTGTTTATCTCTATCACAAGTAAGGTCTGTTCTGTTTCACGTTCTATGTTAACTCTTTTGTCCTCTAGAACATCTAACAAGGTTAAGTTATCGGTATCTGTTATATTCTCATCTAGCGAAATTGCTTTATATGTAGGTTTGCTTATCTTTCTTAAGTGCATTATCAATTCGTTTGCTATACACTTTGAAAGGTAAGTACTAACCGCATAACCCTTACTAGAGTCATACCGTAAAGCACCCTTACATAGTCCTGTCATGCCTATTTCAAGTAATTCTTCATAATCCCATTTAATTTTTAATTTCTTTATCATAAGAGAAATTAATCTCTGATTTTCAATTACTAATTTAGCTTGTTCTTCACTCATCATCAGTCTTCCTTATAATTTCTTCTAAAAATACTTATAAATTCTTCGTCATATGTTCTTTCAAAATATAGTTGACCTATTATCTTAGTTAATTTGTCATAAATAGGGTTAAAATGCACACTCTCATCACTCATATTATGATGATAAGAGCAGAGGTAAATAGTTAAGCCATACTTATCACTATTACCTCTATTTCTGCCCTCAAAGACGTGGTGAAGATGTAAGTCATCTTTTCTACCACAGAAGAAACACTCTTTCTTTTCTTGTATTATAGATTTCGTTATTTACCCCACTCCTCTGCTAATTTTTCAATTTTATAATCCTCTAAAGTTGGTATATCTAACTCTTTAGCCTCATAAACTATTCCTTCTAGGAATATCCACATCTCTTTAGAGTCATAGTTACTACTACCTTTATAGACCTTATACCAGTCACAGTCTTTGCCGTTTAGCTTACCTTTTTCGTAGAACTCATAGTACTTGCTAAAACCCTCTAAACACGTTCCAGGAAGTACTGGAATAAGCATAGACTGACCATAATCTTTAAGCATCTGATAATAGACTTCTTCTTTGCTAGAATTAAGTTTCTCTGCAATTTGTGTACATAGCTCCCAACAATAAGAATTGCTATTCAATGACCTCTTTGGATGATACTCTTTTACCTCAAATTTCTTACTATCATCTTGACCTTTTAGCCAAAAGATAATCTTTTTACTATTACCTATCATATTGACCTCTAAAATGGATATTCATAATTCTCCTCATCTGTATAAGCGAATTCTTCTTGATGGTCTCTAGCAAAATCTTCGTAAGGCTTATTACTATTAACTTTTTCTTCTAGTGTCCGGTTATCTTCAGACTTAACCGGACTTTTTTCATCTAAACCGGACTTTTTACTATTTAAAAACTCTACTTCATCTGCTACTACTTCCGTAACATATCTATTCTCGCCACGTTCGTTCTGATACTTTCTTACTTGTAAACGGCCAACTATTCCAACTCTATCTCCCTTTTTGAGATACTGATGAATTAATTCTGCTTTCTTATTCCAAGCAACTATATTTATAAAATCTGCTTCTTTATTACCATTTTCATTTTTAAAGTTTCTATCTACTGCTATTGAAAATGTTGTTACTGCATTATTACTAATTGTATACCTTAATTCGGGATTAGCAGTTAGACGTCCTATAAGTAAAACTTTATTCATTATTATTCTCCCTATCTAATTTTCTTAAATATGAGTTAACTTCATCATATAATTTGTCAACTAATTCATAATAAACCTCATCTTCCCAAGTTACAGATACTTGATTTTCTAATTTGTAAACACCATAATATTTTTCTAATTCATAGTATTTATTTCCAACTTTAACAACAATGTTGCAACTTTCTTTGCTATTGTTATTTTTTTTAGGAAGTTTTTCTTTATACAAATTCAGATTTAAAATTAAATCTCTTATTTCATTACTACCCATTTCGTCAACAATTTTTCTTGGATCTATATTGTTTTCATTTAATATCTCAATAATATTATTTATTGGTTTTAATTCTCCTCTTTTAGGTGTTTCATCAACCATTACTACATGTTTATTTTTTAAATCATAATTTTCTTTTTTTAATTGTTCGTTTTCTTCTTTATATTTTTTTAATTCATCTAAAACATATTGTTCTATCATTCTTTCTTAGCCTCTCTTTCCATTAATTTAATCATCTTTATACATAAATCTATTACCTGTTCTTTTGTGTAAATATATTTAACTTGTGGTTCTTCCACATGAGCCTTTATCTTCAATTTAGTTAGTTCATATATTACATCTTCAAAATTATCTTGCATAAGTGTTAATTTTCAATTTATAATAACCAACAATTTCAAAAATAAAATAACAGATAA
>CAMLTY010000029.1 GCA_946486465.1 uncultured Mycoplasmatota bacterium | reverse complement strand
TAGATTAGATAGTTGTAATTATTTCATTTAAACTACCTAGAGCATTGTAGAAACTTTCCTTATATATAAAAAAATAGTCCCTTAAAAAGACTATTTCTGTACTTTCTTCGCTACTATAATCAAATATGAATTATCTATACCAAAATAACAAGTCTGTAAGACTAATATATCACTATTAGGTTCAATAGTAACACCTGTATCATAAATTGAATTATTTTTAAGCCATTTTAGATGTTCATAATATTCAGTATCTGTAAAGTTTAGATTAACGTGTTGTAGGTTAGTAGTAGCGATATAGACAGAAAAAATTTTATAATTATAAGTATCATCTATTGTCTTAAGAGTAATATCATCATGATTATAGTAGTACTCTTCATTTAAATAATTTTCTAATAAATGAAATTCTGTATATACATTTTGTGAATTATGTCCATAGATTAATATTTTTCTATCATCTATATTATTTCTATAATCTAGAAAGACACTACCTAAACCATTTTTTGATTTATTAAGTAAATGATTAAGATAATATTCATTGTCACTACCTTTTACAACAGGTGTTACCAAATCTGTATTTTCTATTGAAAGTTCGGCAATGATATCGTTATTATTAAATTCTTTTTGATAATTTAAAACAACATTTTCATTATTTTCTATACTTAAAGTACTTATATCTTGGTATATTTTTTCTTCATTAGCTTTTTCTTCTTCATCATGTTTATCTTCATTGTTTAAACTGTGGTATGTTACTAAAGAAACACAACCTATTAAAAGAAGAATTAAAGCACTACTTATTATAACTTTTCTTTTCATAACTCACCCCTAAAGCCTAAAAGAACTCCATTAGGAATTCTTTTAATTATTCTTTACCACTTGCATAACGATATAGGCAAGTACTACTTAGCATAAGTAATATTACTAAGTATATATTTTGGCTTTCTGTTTCAACTCCTGTACTTGGTGGAGTTATTTCTAACTCTTCACTTGGTCCTGGAGTAAATCCAATACCAGGTTCATCATCAGTAGGTTCATAAATATAAGTAACTACGATTGTACCATCAATATATTTTCCTATTTCTTCACCATCTATAGTATAAAGAGTAAATCCATCAAAATATTTTAGATATGTCTTATAATCTTTACCTACCATATCAGTAGTAATAACGTCTTCATTTAAGACATTACCATAAATATCTACGTATTTAGCAATTACTGTACCCTTTAAAGCAGAGTAGGCCCATTGCATATTTACATTAAATTCATATCCTAAGTAAGAATCTAGAAGATAATTTCCTGATGTATATAAAGTTCCATTAAGAGTATAATCACTAGTATTAGAGTTTAGGGTACCAGCATTTTCTTTTATATAATCATCACCCTTAACTTCATCTCTCATATATTCACCAATTGTCAAATCTTCAGAATCATCTTCAAAGCCCCAAGATAGACCTTTGTTATAGAAATAATCATAACTTAAAGCAATTACATCAGGATTAGTTTCATAAACATATCTGCCATCTTCCATTCCTTGAGTTGAGAAGAAGTTATCTATTGCTTCATCACTTAAATCTACAAGACGAGTAGCATTTGTTCCATATTGTTCATTGTAATATTCTACAATATATTCTTCTAATGATTGATAATTTTTCCCTGTATTTCTATTAATCTGACGAAGAATATCTGCTGTTGTATCGTTTCTTCCAATATAGGTTACTTTTGCAGCTCTATAAGCATCATTTAATATTAAGAATGGATCATTTTCGCCTAATATCTCTCTAATAATTCCATCAGGGAACTGATCAAGTCTTGTGTAATTAGTATTATATTTAGCATTATAGAAGTCTAATAAGTACTTAGTATAATCAGCCATACCGTTTAAATATCCTTTACTGATTAAAGCATTACCAATCGCTTCATCAGTCATTTTACTACCATCTGAATTTGGTATTAAGGCTTTTAAGGCTGTATTATATGTTCTCCTAAAGTGATAGTTCTCATTTACTGTGTTTCCATTAAATAATGGAGTATCTTCAGTAGTAGTAGTTTCTTCATCATTTACTTTATCATAAACGATATCTTCTTTAGGAAAAACTTCAAATGATGTTTCATCATAGTTGTAAGTATACTTAGATAGATTATTAATTACAAAATTAACATTTATTTTGTCTCCGGCTTGCATGGTATTATTCATTTCGAAATTGTTATTTTCATCACCGAGAACTGCATAAATATAATCTGCAATTTCTTGAAATACATCTGGTGCGATTACAATGGTGTCTAGTTCATAATTTTCTGGGATTGTGATTGTGACAGTAACATAACCTTCATCAATCCAACCACCCCAACCAACAACTGCGTTAAAGTTCTCGAAATTATAATCAATGATAAGTCCTTCACTTGTTGTTATTCTTTCTGGTTGTACTGCTTCCCATCTAGAAGTAGTATCTTCAGTCTGTAGTATGTTTTGACTATTTTCGTTTAACTCTTCAGCTTGAACATCTTTAACATCTGTTATAAAACATACACTTAAAACTAACAGAAATAAGCTAAAGAAAAGATTTTTCTTTGACATTTTTTCCTCCCACCAATATTATCTGCAGACTTTTATATTTTATACAAAAGTAGAGATTATTTATCAAAGAAAAATTTATAATCAACCGAACCCCTCACGATTAACCTAAAGTTTCTTTGATTTGCCTTCATATTCTAATGATTTTTACCTAGTTTGTCAATAAGAAAATTAAGAATTTAAGGGTAAAAAGTCATAAAAATAGAAAATTCATGGAGAAAAGTGGAGAAAAATAAAAAAACTACCAGGAATTCCTGATAGAATTTTATTTATTAATCTTTATTTCTTGAAACAGTGAATAGATTAGCAGTACCTAAAACAGATATTATAATTAATAATTCTGTATAGATATTTTTACTAGCTATAACTCCTGTAGATGGTGGAGTTATCTCTAACTCTTCACTTGGTCCAAAAGTAGTTCCTGTACCAGGTTCATCATCTGGAATAGCCCATTTAGCATATACTGTTAACTCACTTACTGGTTTGCCATTGATTTCTAATTTTGTAGAACCATCAAACTTAGTATTTAATAGTTTATATAATTCTTCAAAATTTCCTTCACTAGCATACTTAGCAGCTAACTCTTGATCATCAGCAATATACCAACCTAGGAATACATATCCTTCGCGTGAAGCTAAAGCTAATACTTTTTCTGCTAGATTCATACTGTTACCAAAAATAGTAACATCACTAGTATATCTTGTATATAGCCCTGTCATTAAGTCAGTATATCCATAACCAAACTTAACTAAACCTGCAGTTCCTAAACTACTAATAAATCCTTCAGTAGCGTCATATCTAAGAATAGATACAGGTGCCCAAATATAAGCATTACCTGATGCGTTAGGGTCTAAATCTTCACCTAATTCATTATATCTAAATGTATAATCATGACGAGTTCCTGTATTTGGATCATAGTAAGTAAAGGTGTGAGATCCAGCTCCTCCAACTTCTTTATTTATATTTTGATGTAAAACAAATTGTGTAAGTGCTGTATTATCACTATTTACTGGTCCGGCATATTGAACTTCGTCTTTACTTCCTTGTCCACTAGGCATAGTTGGATTTTGTTCGTTATGATATTTATCATTTAAAGAGTCTGATGCAGATACATTATCGCTATCTACTTGAAGACTACCACCTTCAACAACAGTACTACCAGAGTTACCTTTGCCACTGTTATAGTCATCAAAGATATCTTTAGATTCATCACCATTTCCAACTACTACTGAGTTTTCTAATACATAAAATACTGCTTTACCACTTGCTGTATCATATAGTGAGTAACCACTAACACCATCACTCATCATAGTAGAGTTTTTAACAGAAAGTGTTCCTTTAATTACAACTCCTGCCCAATAACCAGAGTCCCCTGGTTTTACTTCAAATCCATAAATAGAGTCTCCATAACCATCTTCATTTGTTGTAATATGAGAATCAGTTATGTTTGTAACACCATTTTCAATATAGAAACGAACTCCAGGACCTCCATTATTATTAGCAGTTATTGTACTGTTAATAATATCAGTACTTTCTTTATCAGCATTATATTTTGAAATATTTAATCCAATATAAGCATTATTAGATGCATTAATAGTACTGTTAGTTGCATCAATTGAAACATTAGTCGCACCATGTGAACCATTTTCATTTACATTTAATGTTGAATCAGTTACTTTGATGTAGAAGTTATTGATTCCAATACCACCATTATTATTTAAGTTTACAATTCCTTTATTAGTAATATCTAAAATATAAGGTGATGATTGGCCTGTAATTCCATTACTACTGTTATTTGTAATATCTAATGTAGCATTGTTAACATTGATATTAACACTACCAGCATAATCTGTATTCATACAAATTCCTTGGCCATTACTATCAAATAAAGCATAACTTCCACTATTCATATTGAAAGTAAAGTTTTTAACATTGATAGCAAAGATTCCTGCTCCTACATTATTAGTTGCATAGAATTTAGCACCTGTTCCTAAAGTGAAACTTGTATTACCTTTTCCACGAACATCAATAGCAGAACCGCTTGTTCCATTACCTTGTCCTTTATCTACAGGTGATGAATAAGTAGTATCAGGATCATCATATCCTCCACCATAATATCCATGTTGTCCACTATAAGTTAATACGTTATTAGTGATAGTAAGTGTTGCATAATCACTTAATGTTAAAGCACTATAAATACTTGTTCCAGCATTTGCATAACCTAATCTAACACCGTGATTATGATCTGTTAATGTTAAGTTACCGCTTAATATAACAGAACCTTGCTCAATGAATAAAGCAGCTGATGGATTTCCTTCTGTACTAGCATTTCCATCAATTGTTGCATCATTGGCAGTAATTTTAGTATTGCTACCACGAACAATGAATTGAAGTTCAGTGTAATTACCAGCAATATTAAAATTCATATAATCTTTTTGTACAGTAATTATTTTATGATAGTTTTTACCATTTTTTTCTGTACTGTAATCTCCACTAGCAATTGTAATATTGTCTTGTGAAGTAGCAGTCATTAAAACTGCATCAATTTCTTCTTGAGTCATATCTGGTGTAATATCTAATTCTCTAGCAGATACAGTATTGTTAAACAAGAAGAAAGTTAAAATTCCTACCATTACCATGGTAATCTTTTTAAGATTACTTGCCATATCTTTTCCTCCCTTATCTTCATTACACATTATGGCTAGTGTAATAAGAAATATTTTTTCATTAGGATATGGCAATTACTACCTACAACCATACCCCCCTGAATTGACTTACTATACTAATTGCCTGAACTTCTTTTGTCAAGAAATTTGTCAAATTTTCCTCGTTAACTTGCAGAAAATTGAAAATTCAGAAAGAAAATGCGCTGAATTTTTAATTTTTATCTCAAAAAAATCATATTTTATTAATTTCTAAACTCTTCCATATATACATATGATTATATGAGAGGAGGGCTAATCAATGTTTACAAGAGGAATAGATAAGAGAATGAAAATTATTCTTTTAATATTTACTAGTATCCTTTTAATAATTGTCTTAAGGGTCTTTTATGTTCAAGTAGTAGATTATAAAAAACTATCAACTCTTGCTAGTGATCTTTGGAGTAGAAATTTACCTATTGAAGCTTCTCGTGGAAGGATACTTGATCGAAATGGAGTAGTTCTTGCTGACAATATTACAACAACGTCTTTAGTTTTAATACCTAATCAAATCAAGAATAAAAAAGAAGTAACGACAAAACTTGCCGAGATTTTAGGTGTTAATTTTGATGAGATGAAGGAGCATGTTTATAAAGAAACATCCATTGAAAGAGTTCATCCCGAAGGAAGAAGATTATCTTATGAAGTAGCTGATAAAATAGAAGCTTTAAACTTTGATGGAGTTTATCTAGTTAAAGAGTCTAAAAGATATTATCCTTATGATACGATGTTATCCCATGTTTTAGGTTATGTTGGTATAGATAATCAAGGTCTATCAGGAATTGAGTTACAGTATGATGATTATTTAACAGGGGAAAATGGAGCGATTAAATATTTTAGTGATGCAAAGGGAAATAAACTAGAGCTTACAGATTTATATATAGAACCACAAGATGGTATGGATTTACAACTTACTATCGATGTAAATATTCAAAAGTCAGTAGAGCGTGAATTAGATAATGTTGTAGATATGTTTAATCCTGATATGGCTCTTGCAGTAGTCATGGACCCTAATACAGGAGAGATATTAGCGATGAGTTCTAGACCTAACTTTGATCCTAATAATTATCAAAACTATACAACGGAAGAACTGTCTCGTAATTTGCCTATATGGGCTACATATGAACCAGGTTCTACGCAAAAGATAGTAACAACGGCTGCGGCAGTAGAAGAAAAAGTGGTAGATTTATTTAAAGATGAGTTTACAGATACTGGTTCAGTTAGGGTAGATACTGCTAGAATTAAATGTTGGAAAGCAGGAGGACATGGTCATCAAACATTTTTGCAGGTACTTCAGAACAGCTGTAACCCAGGATTCGTTAAAATGGGCCAGTTATTAGGAAAAGAGAAATTATTTCATTACTTAGACTTATTTGGTTTTGGTTCTAAGACAGGAATAGACCTTAATGGAGAAGGAGAAGGTATTATCTTTCCTCTTGATAAAGTAGGTAACATTGAACTTGCAACTACTGCTTTTGGGCAAGGAATTAGTGTTACACCTATTCAACAAGTAAGAGCGATATCTGCCGTAATTAATGGTGGAATTTTATTAAAGCCTTATGTCTTAAAAAACATTTTAGAACCAGAGACTGGTAATGTTATGGAACATAATAGTAAAACAGAAATTAGAAGGGTAATAAGTGAAGATACAAGCAAGATTATGAGATATGCCTTAGAAACAGTAGTTGCTTTAGGTGGTGGTAAATCTGCATATATTGATGGCTATAGAATAGGTGGAAAGACTGGAACGGCTCAAAAAGCTGTTAATGGTAGTTATCTTGCTAATAATTATATAATGTCTTTTGTTGGTATAGTTCCTTCAAATGATCCAGAAGCAGTACTATATATTGCCATAGATAATCCCAAAGATACAGCACTACTTTCAAGTTATACAACAACTCCTATTGCAAGAAGAATACTTTTAGATATAATAGATGCTTTAGGTATTGAAAAGCAAGTTGGAGGCGTAGAAAAAGACAGGGAATGGAGTGATAAAGTCTATTATGAAGTAGCAGATGTTGTAGGGAAAACTCCTGATGAAGCGAGAGAATTACTTGAACATTTTACTATAGAATACTCTGGTAGTGGAGAGAAGATAATAAGTCAGTCTCCTAATGCTGGAACAAGATTAGAAGATGGCAGTACTGTTAAATTAATGTTAGGTAATTAGTCTAAAATGAAAATTTAATCATAAAATTTAATGACAAGAGAAAGTCAAATAGAAAAATATATATAGAATAACAAAAATACTTATGCTATAATACTTGAAGAAAGAGGCGATAAGTCATGTTATTACTTACAAAAGCAGTATTTGCAATTATGGTGGGATTTTTATTTAGTGTCGTTTTAGGCCTTATACTTTTACCCCTTTTAAGAAAGTTAAAAGTAGGGCAGAGAATAAGTAGTTATGTAGGATACTCTCATAGAATGAAAGAAGGTACTCCTACAATGGGAGGTTTAATCTTTATTATTCCTACTGTTTTAATTACTATAGGATTATTAATTACAGATAAAATACCTTATTCTGATAATATAGCGATAGTTTTAGTGGTCTTTTTAGGCTTTGCAATTATTGGATTTTTAGATGATTTTTTATCACTAAAAAAACATAACAACGAAGGACTTACTACTTATCAAAAACTATTAGGGCAAGTAATTATTTCAACAATATTTTTCTATATTTATATGAAAAATGGGGGACAGACATCATTTGTAGTAGGTACTCTTGGTATTGATATAGAACTTACTTGGTTATATGGATTATTTATATTATTTATTTTAATTGGGGCATCTAATGCTGTTAATCTTACAGATGGATTAGATGGTCTTGCTGGTAGTTTATCTGCCGTTGCTTTCATCGCCTTTGCCCTTATTTCTTTTGTAGTAGGCTTTGAAGATATTGGAATATTCTGTTTAGTGTTAGTAGGTTCCTTAATTGGTTTCTTAGTATTTAATACCCATCCTGCTAAAGTATTTATGGGTGATACTGGTTCCCTTGCCCTTGGTGGTGTTATGGGCGCAGTTGCTATTCTTACCCATAGAGAACTTACTTTACTTGTAGTAGCAGGAGTATTTGTAATCGAAACATTATCAGTTATCTTACAAGTATTTTGGTTAAGATTTTTCCATAAAAAATTATTCTTAATGACACCACTACATCATCATTTTGAAAAACTTGGTTGGCAAGAGACAGACATTGTTAAACTATTTGTAGTCTTTGGCTTGTTTCTTGCCATGGGTGGAATTATTTTTGGAGTATGGTTATAGAAAAGAGTGATTGAATGAAGAAAAAAGGTTATGGTTTGCCTTTATTAATCACAGTAATACTCTTAGTAACATTTGGACTTATAATGATATATTCAGCTTCAAGTATTTGGGCCGAGTATAAGTTTCATGATAGTTTTCACTATGTGAAGCAGCAAGCATTATTTACAGTAATAGGATTTATAATAATGTATATAGTTAGTAAGATAGATTATAATATCTATTTTAAGAAGGCAAATATCATTTTAGGTATTTGTTTTTTATTATTAATTTTAGTTTTAATACCAGGTATAGGTAGCATTAGAAATGGTAGTCGTAGTTGGTTTGGAATAGGACCTTTTGGTGTGCAACCTAGTGAGTTTATAAAGCTAGCCTTAATAATATTTACTAGTAAATACTTAGTTAATAGTAATAAGTTTTTAAAGAGTTATAAGAAAGGAGTTATTCCGATACTTGGAATTGCCTGCCTTGCTTTTGGTCTTATTATGTTACAACCTGATTTAGGTACAGGTTTAGTTTTAATGGTTTCAATTATTGCTTTACTTTTTATCGCTGGAGTTAATATGAAGTTTTTCTATATTTTAGGTATAATAGGAATAGTTGGGGTCGTAATACTTATCGCTATTGCTCCATACAGAATGGATAGAATAACATCATTTTTGGACCCTTGGTCTGATCCTTTAGGTACAGGCTTTCAAATAATCCAGTCTTTATATGCAATAGGACCAGGTGGTGTTTTAGGTACAGGCTTCTTAAATTCAAGACAAAAACACTTTTATTTACCAGAACCCCAAACAGACTTTATTTTTTCCATTATCTGTGAAGAGTTTGGAGTAGTAGGTGCGATATTTATTGCTTTACTTTTCTTCTTACTTTTATACTTTGGTATAAAGATTGCTTTAAAGTCTAATGATTTATTTGCAAAATATCTAGCTTTTGGTCTTATTTTTCAAATGATTTTTCAAGCTTTAATGAATCTTGCGGTCGTAATAGGTTTAATTCCTGTGACAGGAGTTACTTTGCCTTTCTTATCTTATGGAGGAAGTTCACTTTTAATAAGTTTATTAAGTGTAGGAATTCTTCTTAATATTGCCAAAAAAAAATAATCAGTAACGGTATATTATAATAATAGAGATACCTATTATATTTTTTAGAAGTTTGCGGTCCCAATTTGGGACTGCAAAAGAATGTAATATAGGTAATAATAAGATATGCAGGGAGGTTTTATTATTAATGATTTAATAGAAAAAGAAGATATTAAAATTGAAAACATGATTTATGAGCTTAGGGGAAAACAAGTGATGCTTGATAGCGATTTGGCTAAACTTTATCATGCTGAAACAAAAAGAATAAATGAGGCAGTTAAGAATAATATGGAAAAATTTCCTGAAAGATTTTCTTGGAAGTTAACAGAAGAAGAAAGTAAAATGTTTTTGGTCGAAATTTTCGACCAAAAAAATATAGAAACTCGTGGAGGTAGATATAGATGCCCTAGAGTTTTTACAGAACAAGGTGTCGCTATGCTTGCCACAATACTAAAATCTAAAGTCGCTACACAAGTAAGTATAAGGATAATGGATGCTTTTGTAGCGATGAGAAAATATATTTCTACAAATTTAATTGAACAAAAATATATTAATGACATAGTATTAAAAGATTCTAAAAGAATAGATTTATTAGAAGATGCATTTTCTAGTTTTAAAGAGAAAAATAATCATATCTTTTTTGAAGGGCAAATTTATGATGCTTATTCTTTAATGTTAAAGATATTTGATAAAGCCAAAATGAGTATTATTATAATAGATAATTATATAGATAAAAATATACTAGATATATTATCTAAAACTAATAGAAAAGTTACTCTAATTACTAATAAGTATAACAATATAGATTATGAGAAATATAAAGAACAATATAATAATGTAATCTTAGTAGTTAATAACTCTTTTCATGATAGGTTTATTATTTTAGATAAGAAAGTTCTATATCATTCTGGAGCTAGTTTTAAAGATTTAGGTAAGAGGTGTTTTGCAATTACTAAAATAGAAAGTAGAGAACTTTTAGATAGTTTGTTAGATAAGTTACCGTTGTAATTAGCATAATACCTGTCCTATAGGATACATTACTTTTAGTAAGTTTACCTAATAATTGGCCCATTTTAACAAATCCCGGATTTCCTGGGTTCTATAATACTTGTTACAAGGTTTGCCTTTGTAAAATTGGAGTGTTCAAAAAAATATGAAAGTTTGCCAGTATCACTGGCAAATTCACCAGATATTAATAATTGTGATTACAAAAGTGTTTAAATTATTTGTTTAGATTTTCTAGATATTTATGTTTTTCTTTATATAATAGCAAACAATAAGAATTTCAAGGTTTCAATTTGAAACCTTGAAAGGTAGAGGACGTAATACATAAAATATTCATCATATGTTTATACATTGATAATGCGTAATTTTAATGTTATATTATTAACTATGAAAGGAGATTTTTTATGTATTTAGAAGAAATTACTTATTATCCGAATGTCTGTTTTCCTCAATTTACACCTATAAATTATTTGTTAGATAAAGCATGTCAAGGTTCTTCTGATGATTTTAAAACTGTAATGTTATCAGAGTTACCTGCAATTTTCAAAAAACATAATATACCATTACATTATGATGATTTAATTTTATTTTTTAATCCTAAAGATAATATTGCAACAAGCTATGAGTTAGGATGTGTTATTGATGGACTAGATAGTGATGATGAAGAGGAAAGAAAAGATGCTTTATTAACTAAAGATTTTATAGATTTTTATAAGAAAATAAAATATGTTAATTTTTATCGTAATGATAAACTACTTACTAAAGCGATTAATGAAAGATATGGATATTATTATAATAAGTATGATAGTAATAGATTTGAAAAGTTTAAACAATATTTAAATAATAATATTCCGGATAGTGGATTTTATAATGTAGAACTATTAACAGATGAAGATATAAAAGACTGTAAAATGAATTGGTTAGATTATAAAGAACAAGAATTTAGAAGATATTTTTATGATGTTAGAATGTATTTTCAAGATGCACCTGCTAAATTTTTAAGTGAAAGATTCTTTAAGGTATATAACATTTTAAAAGATAAATATAAAGAAATAGAATTTAATGACGCTTCTTTAAATAATGGTAGCTATTCTATTAGAGAAAGAATATCATCAATATATTTAAACGATATTATATATGAAAAAAGCCCAAAGCATTTCTATAAAGATTATGTAACATCTATAAACTTTAAACCTAGTATTTATGATGACTTTAAAGAAACCTTTGGGAAATATTTTAATAAGGAAAGATGGCAAGAATATAGGAAGCAAATTAATGATGATTTTTGTTATAAACAAAAAAGAATGGAATGCCGTTATGCTGAAAAGTTAGGAGAAATTATAGATACTTTAGAAGCTGAAAGAGTGATGCTAGAAGAAAATGGTTATAAAGATGCAGTTACTTTATTACCAGTGTTATTTCAAGATTATTTTAGATTCTCTTTAAAATATGAAAAAGAGATAGAGTACTTTAAAAATACTCTTAAAGAGAATTCTAATAAGAATTTAGCAATAGATAATATGATTAATTATTATGGAGTAGAGAATATTCCAAGTGAGTTAATAACTTACCTTACAAGTGATAACTTTATAGAACATAACACTATTAAGAAAGTAAAAGTATATAAGTAATAATTATTGTTTGCCTTTTTGAAATTATTATGATAATCTATAATCCGTGAAAAGAGGGATTAAATGATTAAATATTATTATGCAGCACTAACTGATAGAAACTTATATATAGATGATATTAATCTTTTAGAATATCTTAATAAATATTTTCCTAATATTTATACATATTATCAAGAAATGGTTAAGAAAAATGATATAGTTGATTTAAATAAATATAAAGAGTCTAGAACTTCTTTTAATAGGAAAGTTAAAGAAGAGGGATTGTCACCTTATTTATTATTAAAAAAAGAAAAAGGAGAACTAAGAGAGCTCAATACTAATACACCTTTAGTAGTATCTAATATTAAGAAGCCCAAGTTAAAAGAATTAACTAGGGAAGAGTTAGAGACTTTATTTACAGAAGATTATATAAAAAGAACTAATAGATATATTTATTATCCATCAGTTTTAGATAATAATCCTATCTTTGATTTGGATTATAAAGAAGAAGAGAAATTTAAAATAATAAAAAAAACAAACTAGGCTTTTTTGCTTAGTTTGTTTTTAAATAAATTAAAGATAAATCTAACGATAGGTCCTGCATAAAATAATTGAAAGCATATAGCCATAGGAAAACTTAGGACCATAGATTGTAACCAACTAGATATAAAGATATCAAGACTAGGTTTATTTATAAGAATAGTAGCAACTAAACTCATAATAGGACACATAAAAGTAACTATTACAATAGATATACCATAACTTATAAGAATACTAGGTGTTTTCTTAGGGTCAAGAGCTTTAAATGTTAATTTATGAGCAATTTTACCTATTAAGAAAAACTCTAAAATAATAGCGATGGGCCACATATATATTAATTCATTAAAAGCTTCTAAAAATACAAAGTTACTTAATCCTCCAGTATGAATAGCAATATTATAACAAATCATTACATATACCATAACAAAAGCCATTATTAAAGTATAAATAAAGTCTTGTAATTTAGTCTCAGGCATAGTTAACCTCCTTTCCTACAATATAAAAACAGCATCATTATAAAATGTGTTGTTCGTTATCATCTTTAAAGATGTTTCGTTTCCAATTTAACCATCAAACCTGTTTCCTTAAAGATTTTAGCATAATTTAAAAATTTATGTAAGAAAAAGTTTATTTTTGTAGTATTTTTTTAAAATTTATAGTATATTTTAGATAAGGAGGAAGCAGTATGACACTTTTTTGGTTAGTATTATTTGTTGTTTTAGCATTATTTGAACTTGCAACAGTAAATTTAGTATCTATTTGGTTTTCTTTTGGTGCTTTAATTACAACTTTTGTATCGCTTGCTACTGATAATGTTATGATCCATCTAGCAGTTTTTACTATTACATCGATTCTTTTATTACTTTTGACAAAACCTTTTGTTAGAAAGTTAAAAAAGAAAGATATAGTTCCTACTAATTTAGATCAAGTTATTGGTAAAGTGGGTGTTGTTACAGAAAAAATTGAAAAAGATGGAATTGGTGAAGTTAAAGTTCTAGGAAAGAAGTGGAGTGCATATAGTGATAAAGAAGTGGAAGAGAATTCTAAAGTAAAAGTATTATCTATTAATGGAGTAAAACTTAAAGTAGAAGAAATTAAGGAGAGTGATTAATATGTTTTGGGTTATATTAATAGTAATTATTGTTATTATAGTATTAGGAGTAAAAGTTATTCCTCAATCACAAGCGAAAGTAATAGAAAGATTAGGATCTTATTTTAAAACCCTTGGTACAGGGCCTCATTATGTAATACCATTTATTGATAGAGTAGCATCTACTGTATCTCTAAAAGAAATAGTTAAAGACTTTGCCCCACAACCAGTTATTACTAAAGATAATGTTACAATGCAAATAGATACAGTTGTTTATTTTCAAATAACTGATCCTAAACTTTATACATATGGAGTAGAAAATCCTATTAATGCCATTGAGAATTTAACAGCAACAACACTTCGTAATATTATTGGTGAGTTAGAACTTGATCAAACGCTAACTTCAAGAGATATTATCAATTCAAAGATGAGATCAATTCTTGATGAAGCGACTGATCCTTGGGGTATTAAAGTAAATAGAGTAGAAGTTAAAAACATTATACCACCTCGTGATATTCAAGATGCTATGGAAAAACAAATGCGTGCAGAACGTGAAAGACGTGAGAAGATATTACAAGCAGAAGGAGAGAAAAAAGCTGCAGTTCTAATCGCTGAAGGAGAAAAAGAAAGTACAGTTTTAAGAGCAGAAGCCCAAAAGGAAGCTGCTATTAAGAAGGCAGAAGGTGAAGCAGAAGCAATTATCAAGATTAAAAATGCCGAAGCTGAAGGTATTAGACTACTTAAAGATGCTAAAGCAGATGCTTCAGTCTTAAAACTAAAGAGCTATGATGCCATGGTAAAAGTTGCTAATGGACAGTCTACTAAGATAATAGTTCCTAGTGATTTACAAAATTTAGTAACAGCAGGAACGGTCTTAAGCGAAACATTTAAAGAAGGAAAGAAGTAATTGATATTTCTTTCTTTTTTTGGTATAATATGTCTTAATTAAAGGAGGAGCTTATGATAGATTTAACTAGTGACAAAATTAGAACTGATATTGTTAAAATGGATTTATCTGATGAAAATGAAGATTTTTTTGATAAGTTAAATATAGATAGAGAAGATTATACAGTTCCTGTAGGATATGGCTTCTATTTAAAGAAATTAAGTGATGGTTATTATTTTGCAAAACATGCTACAGAATTTCAAATATGTAATGAAATAGCAGGTAGATATTTATGTAATAAAGTTGGGCTTGAAACAAGCACTTTAGATTTATTATTAGATGATAATAAGTTAAAAATAGCAATTCCTAATTATAAAAATTTAGAACTAACATATCAGTATAATATGCTAGGCACTGGCGGATAATATCCATTGACTTTCAGTCACATAAATC
>CAMLTY010000028.1 GCA_946486465.1 uncultured Mycoplasmatota bacterium | reverse complement strand
AACCTAAGTCTTGGACTTTATACTTTGGTTTAATAATAGCACTTTTATTAATAGGGTATTTATTACCATACTATAATTTAGTAATACCTGTTAATGTTTTCTATATAGTTTTTATTATTACTTTAATATTAGGAATAATATCTTTTAGAAAAGTATTAACTTATAATAATTATCAATATCTATGTAAAGAATTATTAAAACAAGATAATATTTTTGTTACAAATACTTCTAATAATACGGAATTAATTACTAAAACGAGTAGAGAACAGATTGCTCTTGATAAGGGTATAACTAGTGATAAGAGTGGCTTTGCCTATTTTCACGATTTATTTGTAAAACGTCATAGGAAAATCTTAATTGATAGTGCTAAAAAGCTGACTATGTTCATTTTGATAATAGGTATAGTTTTAGGAGTGCTTATTTTCTTTATTCCTGCCTTAAAAACTGGAGTTAATAACTTTGCTTTATTACTTCTACCTTATATGTTATTTATAATGTACTTTATTAACACAGGTAAAAATATTACTAATGCGATGTTTATGAACTGTGATCATTCTATGTTATTCTATAGGTTTTATAGGGAACCTAAGATAGTTTTATCTTTATTTAAAGAAAGACTTAAAACTGTAATAGTTATTAACTTATTACCAACTACAGTTCTTGCTCTAGTCCTAGCGATACTTTTATATTTAAGTGGGGGGACTACTAATCCAATAAATTATATAATTATAATACTATCAATTATCTCAATGTCTATATTCTTTTCTATTCATAACTTAGTCTTATATTATTTACTACAACCTTATAATATTGGAATGGAAATGAAAAGTACTACTTATACAATCGCTAGTATAATAACTTACTGGGCATGTTACTATATTTCAAAAATAGAAGTATCTACATTTATCTTTGGAATCATTATGATAATCTTTGTAATGCTTTACTCTATAATATCTTTAATTTTAATATATTACTATGCTCCTAAAACATTCAAGTTAAAGAATTAAAAAGATGCTTTTAAAATCATAAGCATCTTTTTTGTTATAGTCTCTTGGTTTTTTGAAATCCTTTATCAATTAATGATAAAGATTCTTTTAAAGCAGATTGTTCAGTAATATCTATTTTTCCTTTTTCATTAACAGGAGCCATGATAGAAAGGGGAGTAAATTCATCAACTTCAGTATTGAAATATTTAGTCTCTCCATCTTTAATTATTTGAATATAATTACCTAAAGGATAAACTTTACAGTCATAGGTATCTAATATAACTTGTCCTCCGTTTCTTTCAATTATTTTTCTAAAGTGAGATAAGCCACAACCATCAACAACATGTTTTGAAATACATAGATAATCCTTTATTATAAAATAAACGAACTCTGTGTGTGAGGGGCTTATATTATATTTCTTATAATTAAAATCTTTTATAATGACATTTAACTCTTCATCAAAAAAGTCCATCGTTTCTGTATCAAAGTTTACTCCATAACCATAGGGAAGGGATAAATGAAAATACATATAATCATAAGGAACATCTTTTAGTAAGCCTGTTTCCATATTAAGAAATTGTTTTCTATTATCACTTTCTATATAAAACATACACTCTTTTTTACAGTCAATGCTATAAACCTTTTTACCATTTATTTTCTTTCTTAAATTAAATTCTTCATCATAAAAGTAATAGTCTTGTTCTTCATCATCTATTTTTTCTCTTCCTATATAAGTAGTAGGAATCCACCATGGATGTGGTTCTATTCTGACATTAGAAATAGTCTTACCACTTTTTAAGTTAACAAAAAGATGTTTATTTGTATTTTGATAAGGTACACAAAACTTTAAAGTATTATTAGTAAGTTCATAATCTACAACGTTATTTAAATCATTTACTTCAATACTGTTAATTAACTCTAAATCTAAATCATATATTTCTATTAATTCATTTTTAACTAATACTATTTTTTCAGCATAATATATGGGCTTAGTAAGTAACTTTTCATTAGACTCTACTGTTTTTTCTATGATATTACCTTCGTCATTTAAGTTAATAATCCTTATTTTATCATTATTATCAATAACTAAATAATTACCGCTATAATTAATCCATCCTGTAATGTCTTTTAATAATACTTTACCATTAGCATTAAGAACAACTCTTTTTCTATCTAAAAACTCTTTTTTAAAACTTTTATCTTTTTCACTATAAACATATAAATTATTTTCTAAAGAATGTTCAAATTCATAATCAGTAGGGATACTTAAATATTCTTTTGTCTCAATGTTATAAATACTATCATCACCACCACCTATTTTCATAATTACTTTTAGACATTTATCATCTACCTTATTTAGCTCATAGGCTTTGTCATCTTCAAAGACTATATCTTTAGTTTCTAAATTAACTAAAGATAAAGAATAGTCTTTAGATACAAGAACATAATCTATATTATTCATAGTAATAACTTTATGAAAAGAGTCATACTCGGAAATATCATATATTTTCTCATCTTTAACTAATAATTTTTGTTCATTATCTAAATATACAAAAATATAATCATCATTTCTATATATATCTTTAATATCTATTTTCTGTCTTAATTCATTTTTTGTCATACGTTTTTCTCCTTATGTCATTTATTATATCTAAGTCTTATAAATAGTTCAATTAAAATAATAATTTTCTTGACATTAGCATATATTTATTGTATAACTGTATTAATTAAGTGGTACAAAAGAGGTGATAATTATAAGTTATGTTTTTGATAATGATAAACCTATCTATTTACAACTAGAAGAAATAATTAAGAAAGAGATATTTAAAGGAGAGTTATTACCTAGCAGTAAAATACCTTCTGTTCGTGACTTTGCTCTTAAATATCAAGTAAATCCTAATACAATGCAGAAAGCTTTACAAGGATTAGAAGAAGAGGGATTTATTTATACAGTTAGAACTAGTGGTAAATATGTTACTGAAGATAAGGAGTTTATCTTAAAAGAGAAAAGATTACTTGCAAAAAGTCTATATCAAGATTTTATTAATAATTTAAAATCTTTAGGATATAGTGATGCTGATATTAAGAAAATACTAAAGGAGAGTGAAATTTAATGGCTTTATTAGAAGTTAGTCATGTAAGTAAAAGTTATGGTGCTAATAGAGTATTAGATGATGTTACTTTTAGCATTCCTAAAGGTAAAATCGTAGGACTTTTAGGACCTAATGGTAGTGGAAAGACAACTCTTATTAAATTAATAAATGATTTATTAAAAGAAGATTCTGGTTCTATTAAAGTAGAAGGACTAGACCTTGGAGTTGAAACTAAGAAGTTAATCTCTTACTTACCTGATAAAAATTATTTAAATAATAATATGACAGTATTAGAGTTACTTAACTATTTTAAAGACTTTTATGAAGATTTTAGAATAGATAAAGCGAAAGAATTAATAGGTAAGTTAGGACTTGATTTAAATCAAAAATTAAAGACAATGTCTAAAGGTACTAAAGAAAAAGTACAATTAATACTTGTTATGAGTAGGAAAGCAAAGTTATATATTTTAGATGAACCTATTGGTGGAATAGATCCTGCGGCAAGAGATTACATTATTAATACAATATTAACTAATTTCAGTAATGATGCTTCACTACTTATTTCGACTCATTTAATTAGTGATTTAGAGAAAGTATTAGATGAAGTAATATTCTTAAAAAATGGTAAAGTTGTAAGAAGTAGTAGTACAGATGAGATTAGAAAAGAAACTAATATGTCTATTAATGATTTATTTAGGGAGGAATTTAAATGTTAGGTAAATTATTAAAATATGATTTTAAGAATCTTTATAAGACTTTACTACCAATATATCTAATTACATTAGTTATTACTATATTAACAGTTATCCTTAATAATTTAAGTGATACATCTAATTTATTTTCAACTTTAAATGCCCTTATGATATTAAGTTATGTTGTAATATTAATGGTATTAATAGTAGGAACATTCTTCTTAAGTATTAGAGATTTTTATTTAGACTTTGCAACAGAGCGAGGTTATTTAATTAATACTTTACCAGTTAAAAAAAGTACTATAATAACATCTAAATTTATAACAAGTGTAACTACTATGTTATCAAGTATTGTTGTTATGTTTATATCTATTTTAATATTAGTAATAGGTAATGGAGAATGGACTAGTTTTGCAAATTCTTTTGCTAACTTCTTTAAGGATATACCTGGTGATGCAGTGGTTATGTTAATACTAATGGCAGTTCTTATGATAGTAGCCTATATCTCAGGACTTGCTGTGTGTTTCTTATCTATCGCTTTAGGACAATTAAAAAATACTAATAAACTAGGCTTTAGTTTTCTTGCTTACATAATCCTTTATGTTATCTATGAGATGTACTTTACTTTCGCTCTTACCTTTGTTGGAATGGTTAGTCCAGATTTTGTAAGAAGTTTAGATAATGAAATAGGTGCAATAGCATCAGTTAATATCTTATTTGGTATATTAATAGGACTTGTTATAGTATTTACAGTAATAGTTACACCAATAATTAACTATATACTTAAAAATAAACTTAATTTAGAGTAATAGTTAGGTATAATAATTAATAAGAATAGGAGATTAATAATCTTCTGTTTTTTTGTGGTAATTTTGACAAGCAATATGTTTTGTTATATAATATGAATCAATCTGAAAAGGGGGATTATCTATGACTGTTTATGAGGCTTTAGAAATTTTAGAAATTAGTGGTAGTTATGATGAAAAAGAACTTAAAATAGTTTATCGTAAATTAGCAAAGAAATATCATCCAGATAATTTTAAAGATGATAAAGAAAGAAAAAAAGCTGAAGAGAAGTTAAAACAAATAAATATAGCCTATGAAACATTATTAAACAGCGAAGATAGAAGTGATTATCAAGAAAATATAGATTTAGTTTTAAATTATAAGTTGGAGAAAATAGAAGGATTAAAGAAATATCAAATAAAAAAATATGGACAACTTTTTCCTAATATTGTTTTTTATATAAATGAAATTATTAGAATTTTTGGAACAAAAATGTATAATACAGTTAGAGAAGTTGATTGTTCTTATAATAATTCACTTACAGAGATATTAAAAGTGTATTTAAAATTTCAAAATGAATTTTATCAAAGATATAATATTGATGAAAAAGAAGTTACTAATAGGGTTAATTATAACTGTAGTTTTGATGAATTTTATGAACAATTATTAAGTATAAAAGAAAAATATAGTATTGAAAATGAAATTTTAAGAAAAATAGAAGTATTAACTGAAAAATACAAATATTATGCTGGATATGATATTGCAAAAGCAGAGATAGATACAACAATGAAAAATGCATATAACAAGATTCTTGAATGGCATCATCAAAATTTGGAAGATTTCTCTACTATAGTTAAGGACTACTTTAATGATATTAATGAAGAAATTGCTATGCTTATATCCCAAGCATTTTACTTACAAAATAAAATTAATGATTTAAAAGATAAAGTAGAAAAAACAGATGATGATGAAATCGTTCAAGAATATATAAATTTAAAAACAAACTTTGATGAGGGACAGCTTTTTTCCAAAACTAATGATGAAATTAATATGATTGAAGAAATGATAATAATTAAAGACCATATAGGAGAATTGAGAAGAGCAGTTCATCAAGATTATATAAAACAATTTATATCAGAAAAAGATGCTCACAAGAAAATAATTATTACTAGTACTTATAACGAAGTTTTTGATTATATAAAAAGTTTAAAAAAACTTTCTAGAATTGGAGGAATTGCTTCAATGCTAGAAGATAAAGACTATGTAAGAGTAATTATTTTAATTGAATTATATATTATGAGAGATGATTTAGAAAAAATGAAACAAAATAATGATTCTGATTATAAGAAGCACATGTAGTTATGTGTTTTTTAATACTACTTTTCTTTTGTCTTAAATTTATGTATAATAAGTATGGAAAGAGGGACCATTATGTATTTATTTATAGAATATCCAAAGTGTAGTACTTGTAGGAAAGCTAAAAAGTTTTTAGATGATAATAATATTAAATATACTGATAGAAATATCGTAACTGATAATCCTACTAAAGAAGAATTAAAAAAGTTTCTTGAAGTTAGTGGTAAAGATATAAAGACTTTCTTTAATACTAGTGGTAATTTATATAAAGAGTTACATCTAAAAGATAAATTACCTAACATGACTCTTGATGAAAAGTTAGAGTTATTATCTACTGATGGTATGCTTGTTAAAAGGCCTCTTTTAGTGGGAGAAACTATTGTTTTAACTGGATTTAAAGAAGATATATGGAAAGAAGTGATAATCAATGGATGAATTATTTAAAAAATTAAATATAACTCCTAAAAATTTAAAACTTTATGAAGTAGCATTTTCTCATTCATCATATGCTAATGAACATAGAGCGAAAAAAGATTATGAGAGATTAGAGTTTTTAGGAGATGCTGTTGTTGATTTAGTCATGGCTGATTACTTATATCGTAACCATAATGAAAATGAAGGTACTATGACTAAAGTAAGATCAAGTTATGTATGTGAAAATGCTTTATATGAGTACTCTTTAGGTCTTGGGCTAAATAACTATATAAAAGTAGGACATGGTGAGGAATTACATGGAGGTAAACTAAAGAAAGCTATTGTCGCTGATATCTTTGAATCACTTATGGGAGCGATTTACTTAGATCTTGGCTATGCTACTGTTAGAAGAGTTATTTTAGATATTATTGTTCCTTATGTAACTAACCCTAATGTAACATTTTTCTCTGATTATAAATCTGCTTTACAAGAGGCTGTGCAAACTAGTAAAAAAAGTCTTTATTATGAATTAATCTCTGAATCAGGGCCTCCTCATGATAAAACCTTTAAAATGCAAGTAAGAGTAGATGGTATTATCTATGGAGAAGGAGTAGGAAGTAGTAAGAAAGAAGCAGAACAGTTAGCTGCTAAAAATGCTTTAGAGAAGCTTGCTATATAATTATGAATACAAAAGAGTTAAGAATATATAATAATTTAATAAAGTTGCTTATAAACTTAGAATTAGAAGGTTATGAAAATAGAGAAAAGATAGTTTCATTTGTGCTTGAAAATATTATAACTAGCAGTGAAATGTTAAAAGATTTTGAAATATGTGAAAGGCTATCCATTTTAGTGGAGAGTTCTACTATTATAAAAACATCATTGTCTATACTCACTGAATCTGTTGAACAAGACTATGAAAAAGAAGATGTTACTAATTTAGGATGTAATTATAATAATTCTCTTTTAATAGGAAATCTATATATTGCCCATGATAAGTACCTTGATTTATTAGGTAATTATAGAGTTTATAAATTAGAGAGGTATCATTCTAAATATTTAGTAGATAATAAATTAGAATCTTTAAGTATTGAAAAAGAGATTAAAGAAAGAGATAAAGTATTAATTAAAAACTTTGATTTGAAAATATAATAGAAATAGTGTATAATTAGTAAAGTTTTGTTTCTATATAAAAAGAAAGGAGAAAAAATGAGTAAAATAAAAATATTTAGTTTAGGTGGACTAAACGAAAATGGTAAAAATATGTATGTTGTTGAAGTAGATAAGAACATCTATGTATTTGATGCCGGAAGTAAATTTGATAATGAGAAAAATCTTGGAATAGATTATATTATTCCTAACTTTGATTATTTAATAAAAAATAGAAAAAGAATAAAAGGTATCTTTTTAAGTCATGGTCATGAAGGTAATATGGGAGCAGTTCCTGATATTTTAAAATCTATTCCTGAAGTTAATATTTATGGAGCGAAATTAACTCTAGAAATATTAAAACAAGATTTAACTGATACTGAAATTAAAAAGAGTCATTTAATAGAGATTAAACCTCATCATAAATTAGAGTTTGGTCGTGAAAGCATCTTTCCTATTTCTATGACTCATTCTATTCCTGATGCTTTGTGTTATGTTTTATATACTAAAGATGGAGCGATAGTTTATACAGGAGACTTTACTTTTGATTATAAAGAGACTGGTCTATATAAAACAGATATAGGTAAACTTGCTTATGTTGGTAAACAAGGGGTCCTTTGTCTACTTGCAGAATCTATGTATGCAGAACGTGAAGGTTATACTAGTCCAAGTAATAGAGTAAGTGATTTTATTAGAAATGTTCTTGCTAAAAATAGAGGTAGAATTATTGCAACAGTCTTTCCAGCACATTTTTATCGAATCCAAGAGATATTTAATGAAGTAAGTAAGACACATAGAAAGATTGTTATTATGGGTCATTCCCTACAAAATACTATTAATTATGCAATAAAAAATAATTATTTAACTATTGATAGAAGAGTAATAGGCGACTTAAATAATCTAGAAGATAAAGATGCTGTAGTATTAATATCAGATGAAAAAGAAAAACCTTTTGCAAACTTAGAAAGAATTATTAAAGGCTATGATAAGTTTATTAAGCTTAATACTAATGATACTATCTTTATAACAGAACCTGCTTATGAAGGAATAGAAAAGCGTCTTGCAACTGTTATGGATGAAATAGCAATGCTTGGTGTTAATGCTATTAGTTTATCTAGTAAGAAACACTTATTACATCATGCATCACGTGAAGATTTATCGCTTTTAATAAATATAATGAATCCTAAGTATTATTTCCCTGTTAAAGGAGAATATCGTAATCAATATGCTAATGCAGAAGTAGCAGAATCTCTTGGTATCCCAAAAGAAAATATCATCTTAAAACAAAATGGAGATGTAACACTATTTATTAAAGGTAATCTTGTTCCTACTAATGAACATATAGAGACTGATGAGATTTTAATAGATGGTAAAAGTAATGGTGATATAGGAGATTTAGTCTTAAAAGATAGAGAGATGTTAGGAGAAAATGGTATTGTTATTATAAGTTGTACTCTAGATAGAGAAACTAAAAAGATATTAGCAGGACCAGAAGTATTAACAAGAGGCTTTATCTATGTTAAAGATAATTTAGATTTAGTAGATGAAATTAAAAATATGTCTTTAGAAATAATAGAAAAAAATATAAGTGAAAACTCTAGAAGAGTAGAGTATTCTACAATTAAAACAGAAGTAAGAGATGTTTTAGGTAAATACTTTTATAAAACTATGGAAACAAAACCTATGATTATAACAGTAATACAAGAAGTTTAAAAAAGTATGAATTTTATAAATTGGCTCTAATTTTAGGGCCAATTTTGTATTTTCTACTAGTGAATTTTGAAGATTAAAGGGAATTTTGTCTTGAATTTGCAAAATTCTCTTTTTGCATTATTTCCTCTCTTATGTTAGAGTTGAAATAATTATTTTTAAGGAGGTTTTGTTTATGAATGATTTAATAGAACTAGAAGATATTGAAATAAAAAACATGATTTATGAGATTAGAGGTAAACAAGTGATGATTGATAGCGACTTGGCAAAGCTTTATCATGTTGAGACAAAAAGAATTAATGAGGCAGTTAAGAATAATATGGATAAATTTCCAGAAAGGTTTTCTTTTAAGTTAACAGATGAAGAAAGTAAAAGTTTTTTGGTCGAAAATTTCGACCAAAAAAATATGGAAACTCGTGGAGGAAGGTACAAATGCCCTCGAGTTTTTACAGAACAAGGAGTTGCCATGCTTGCTACAATATTAAAATCTAAAGTCGCCACACAAGTAAGTATAAGAATAATGGATGCTTTTGTAGCGATGAGAAAATATATTTCAAATGATTTAATGGACTATAGTAAAATGCTAATTAATCATGAAAATAGGATTTCTTTAATAGAGAATACCTTTGATAGTTTTAAAGATAAAAATAATCATATCTTTTTTGAAGGCCAGATTTATGATGCTTATTCTCTTATGATAAAGATATTTGAAAAAGCTAGAAGTAGTATCATTATAATAGATAATTATATTGATAAGAATATATTAGATATATTATCTAAGACTAATAGAAAAGTTACTCTTGTTACTAATAAGTATAACAATATAGATTATGAAAAGTATAAAGAACAGTATGATAATGTTATTTTAGTAGTTAATAACTCTTTTCATGATAGATTTATTATTTTAGATAAGAAAGTTCTATATCACTTTGGAGCCAGTTTCAAAGATTTAGGTAAAAAGTGTTTTGCAATTACTAAGATAGAAAGTAAAGAGCTTTTAGATAGTTTGTTAGATAAGTTGAAGTAAAGGTAATGTCAAGACCTTTTTTCTTTTTGTTTACATTCTTTCTGTCAAATGATTTATTTGTCTAATTAAATATCCCTTATTTTATTTACATTTTTAATAATTTTGTGTAACATATAATTAAGCAGTGGTATACTGTGGGGAAAAGTGGGGGATAAATATGTTTATAGGAGAGTTTCATCATAATATCGATGATAAAGGTAGAATTGCTATACCATCTAAATATCGTGATATTCTTGGTAATAGCTTTGTTATTACTCGTGGTATAGAACACTGTATCTATGTTTATCCAAATGACACTTTTAACCATATCGTTACTAAATTAGAAAGCTTACCATTTACTAAAAAAGATGCTAGAGCTTTCACTCGCTTCTTTATGTCTGGTGCTACTGCCATTGAACTTGATAAACAAGGAAGAGTTAATATTCCAAGTCCCCTTATTACTTATGCTAACCTATCTAAGAAATGTGTAATTGTTGGAACGGGAGATAGGTTAGAGATATGGGATGAGGATGCTTTTAACGAGTTTATGAGTTCTTGTAATGATGAAATGTCCGATATTGCTGAGAATCTATTTGAGGAGAAGATATAATGCATGAATCAGTTTTACTTAAAGAAACAATAGAATCTTTAAATCTAAAAGATGACAGTATCGCTGTTGATATGACTTTAGGTTTTGCAGGACATAGTAGTCAAATTTTAAAAAGAATTAAAAATGGGTATCTATTCGCCTTTGACCAAGACGAGGAAGCACTTGCCTATAGTAAAGATAAACTTTCTACTATCGGTGATAACTTCCAAATAATTGATTCTAACTTTGTCTATGCGAGAAAAAAACTAAATGAATTAGGCATAGAGAAAGTAGATGCTATCCTTTACGATCTTGGAGTATCAAGTCCGCAGTTAGATGAAGACTATCGTGGCTTCTCTTATAGATTTGATGCTCCCCTTGATATGAGGATGGATAAAGATAATAAGTTAACTGCTAAAATAATAGTTAATACTTATAGTTATGATGAGTTAAAGAGAATCTTTAAAGACTATGGTGAAAGTAAATTCTCATCATCTATTGCAAGAAATATTGTTAAGTATAGAGAAACTAAGGAAATAGATTCTACTTTAGAATTAGTAGATATCATTAAATCATCTGTTCCTTATAAAGAAAGAGTTAAAAAACATCCTGCTAAACAAATATTTCAAGCTTTAAGAATAGAAGTTAATGATGAGTTAAATGTTTTGAAAAAATCTCTTGATGATAGTTTATCTATGTTAAATATCGGAGGAAGAATTGCTGTTATAACATTTCATTCTCTAGAAGATAAAATAGTTAAGAAAAAGTTTAATGAAATGTGTGAGATAGATCCTTTATCTAAAGGATTACCTAATATACCTTTGGATAAACTACCAGACTTTAAATTAATTACTAAAAAAGGAATAAAAGCTAGTAGTGAAGAGTTAGAACATAATAATAGAGCACATTCCGCTACACTTAGAGTTATAGAAAGAATAAAATAAAAGAAGGTGATACAATGGCTAGAAAAGTTAAAAAAAGAGTTAAAATGAGTAAATTTGAGCGTCTTATCTATACATTCGCTTTAGTATTAGCCATTAGTGCCCCTTTAACAATCGTTTTTTCTAAAGCAACATTATCTAAAATAAACTTTGAAGTTGAAAAGACTAAAAAAGAAATAAGTGAGCAAACAAAAACAAATGAGAGTTTATCTATGAAAATAAATGAGTTAGCATCCCTAGATAAAATAGAAGAAGTTGCCAAAGAACAAGGATTAAGTTATAATAATGATAACATTAAGAATATCGATGAATAATAGGAAGTGGTAAACTTGAAAAGAAAAAAGAGAAGAAAAAATAATATAAGATATAGTAAACTTTTAATAATTGCTTCTCTTTTTTTGTTTGCCTTAATGATTGCAAGAGTAACCCAACTTGCTCTATCTAAAGAAATAGATGATACAAATTTACAGGCTTTAGCAAGAAAACGTACTACTAAGACAGATATTATAAAAGCAGAACGTGGTAATATTTATAGTAGTGATGGAGAAGCTTTAGCACAAAATGTTTCTTCCTATAAATTAATCGCTTACTTATCACCATCTAGAACTACAGATGAAGATAATCCCCAGCATGTTGTAGATAAAGAAATGACAGCCGAAAAACTTGCAGGCGTCCTAGGTTGTAGTAAAGAAGAAATATTAAAATACTTAAATAAAGAAGGAGTCTATCAAACTGAATTTGGTACTATAGGTAAAGGATTAACAGAGATTACTAAAAGTAAGATAGAAGAGTTAAATTTACCAGGAATAGACTTTATAGAAAGTTTTAAAAGATATTATCCTAAAGGAGACTTTGCTTCCTATATCCTAGGTTATGCTAAAGAAGAAGTTACTACTGATGACGATGGTAATGAAGAAACTAATATGACTGGAGAAATGGGGATTGAAAAGTATTATGATAGTACCTTAAAAGGTGAAGATGGATATACTACTTATCAAAAAGATTTACGTGGTTATAAGATAGCAGGTACTAATGAGATAAGTAAAGAAGCTAGTGATGGAAAAGATATATATCTAACTCTTAATAGTAGCATTCAGTTTTTTGTAGAACAGGCCTTAAGTGATGCTGAAGCTAACTATAAATATGAATGGTTTACAATCATGATTGCAGATGCTAAGACAGGAGCCATACTAGCATCTAGTACATCACCTTCATTTGACCCTAATAAAAGAGATATTACAAACTACTTAGATATGAATGTCTCTAGTCCATATGAACCTGGTTCTACTATGAAAATATTTACTTATATGGCTGCTATGGAACAAGGAGTTTATAATGGTAATGAAACATATCACTCTGGAGTTTATACAACAAGTGATGGTACAGAAATAGGTGACTGGAATAGAGCAGGTTGGGGTGATATAACTTTTGATAGAGGATTCGCTTTATCTAGTAATGTTGGTGTTATTAACTTAATAGATAGGCATTTATCTGCAGATATTCTTAGAAGTTATTTTAAAAAACTAGGCTTTAGTAAAAAAACAGGTATTGAACTTCCGAATGAAGCGACAGGAGAAGTTGACTTTAAGTACGAAACCGAAATATTTAATGCTGGTTTTGGTCAAGGTATTACGACAACACCTGTTCAAAATATTCAAGCTTTGACTTCTCTTACTAATGGAGGAGTAATGTTAAAACCATATTTAGTTGAAAAAATAGTAGATCCTGATACTGGAGAGGTGGTCTATGAAGGTAAAAGAGAAGAAGTAGATACTGTCGCTAGTGAAACTACAGTTAATAAAATTAGAGAACTAATGTGGAATACTGTTAATGTACCAGGAATGACTGGAGCAGGATATCGCCTTGATGGTTATAACTTAATAGGTAAAACAGGTACTGCCCAAATAGCAGATGAAAATGGAGGCGGTTACTTAACAGGAGCATCTGACATCATCTCATCTTTTGCAGGAATTTATCCTAATGATGACCCTAAAGTAATTATTTATGCATCAGTTAAAAGACCAGAAGGTGGTAATCAAAAAGTTATTTGGACTGCTATTAAAGATATAGTTGTTAATATAAGTAAATATTATGGAACAGACCCTGAAACAACTAGTGAAGAGAAGTTGTCTGAATATAGTTTAACTTCATATAAAAATAAAGATACAACTTCATCAAAAACAGAACTAGAAAACATGGGTATGTCTGTAACAGTTATCGGTAATGGTAATAAAGTAACTAAACAATATCCTTCTAAAGGAGATAAAATAACATCTGGTACTAAAGTATTTCTTGTTACTAATGATAGTAATTTAACTGTTCCTGATGTTACAGGTCTTTCTAGTAAACAAGCAGAAGACTTATTACAAATGTTAGGTATTAGCGTTGTGCTGCAAGGTAATGGTTATGTAACAGGACACTCTGTCGCTTCAGGTACACCTATAACTGATAATATGGAAATAACTTTAACTTTAAGTCCAAAATTTTAAAAGTAACTATTAAACATTTTAAAGAAAATAGTTACTTTTTTGTTGACACTATTTATCTATTGTGATACATTGTATATAGATGGGAGACTTGTATAAAAGATGGAGGAAAGAGGAAAAATAAAATTTTTGAAAAAAGATTGAATTTTGTAAATTGAGAGTACTTTTTAGGGTCAATTTTGCATTTTCCCCCAGTGAAAACTGAAAATTGACCCCTATTTTAGGAATGAATTTTCAAAATTACCTTTTTGCAATGTTTTTTAGACTATGTTATATCTATTGCAGAAAGGGGGAACTTTATGAATAAAGTACCAAGATTTATATCATTAATGTCAGATACAACTGCAAAAGCTCTAATTAAAGATGATCATTATAGATGGTTTTATGAAGAGGTAATTAAGTTTAAAACAGGTGTTGATTTAAAAGGGTATCAGTTAATGGATCCTGAACTTAATACTGGTAATAAAGGTAAAGATTATAGATTAGATTTAATCTTTATTAATAAGACTAAGTTATTTAACTTAGAATTAAATCAATTTGTTTATCCACATACCTTTATTAAAAGTCTTAAATATGCTTTAAGATTAGCAGGAAATGGCTATATCAAAGGACAACAATATTATCAAAGATTTGTAACTCAACTTAACCTAAACTATAAAATAATGAGTGATAAAGTAAAAAGAAGGTACTCGAGAGACTATAAGTTAGAAGATTGTAAATGTAAAGATAAACTTAAAGATATAAGAGTAGTAACAACAAATTTATTAGACTATAAAGGAATAGTCTATGATGGTACTAATAAATACGAAACATATCTATCTATGTTAACAGCAGATTCTTATGAAGAAATGGAAAAAATAGTAGGAAATTTAGAGGAGGGAAAAATAATTATGGAAAAGTTAAAAGAATTAGGCTTAGATGATGAGTTTGGTGCAATATATGATGAAGAGATAGTTCATAAAATGGAGATTAATTCTGCAAGAAGTGATGGTAGAAAAGAAGGTAGAAAAGAAGGTGCAAAAGAAAGAGAAAAATCTATTGCTAAATCAATGTTAAAAGCAGGAGAAAGTGTTAGCAAAGTAATGAACTACACTGGTTTAAAGAAAAAAGAAATCAAAATGTTAATGTAAAAGAAGAAAAATAAATACTTTACTTACTTGTTTGTCTTGTGATAATATTAAGTTAACAAAGATAAGAAAGGAAGTAGTAGATATGGCTAATTTACTTTTTCAGGGTAAATTAATTCGTCACTCTACAGTAGAAAGAAGGTAAGAGATATGAGAAAGTTATGTTTACAATATGTTACTTGGGGGGGGCAGTTTACTTGTAGATTAAGTAATATAATTACTTTCTTTCATTATGATATAAGAGCAGGATAGAGATATTCTGTTCTTTTTAGTGTGAGAAAAATAAATTGAGGAGGAGTAAAAAATGGAAAAGACAAAGAAAGAAATAGTAATAATAGGATTAATACTATTAATGGTAATAGCATTAATAGGAGTAAGTTATGCTGCTTTTAGATTTACAGGAGAAGGAACTAAAGTAAATTCAATAACAACAGGATCTATTACGATGACATATGAAGAGAGTGATAATACTATTAGTTTAAATGGAGCATTACCAACAACAGATGAAACAGGAAAAGTAAGATTAAATGATAGTGAGTATTTTGATTTTACAGTAAGTAGTAATATATCAGGAGATGTAAATATTAATTATGAGATATCTGCAAAAGATGTAACAAGTAGTAGTGCTAATAAGATAGATGGAAATAATATAAAGTTATATTTAACTAGATTAACAGATGATGGTAAAGAAGAAGAATTAATGACACCAGAAGTTTATAATGAAGAAACAAGTTCAAATAACTTTACAGGAAGACCAACAGGAGAGATGAGTTTATATACAAGTAGTATGAACTCTAGTGAGTCTAATAAATATAGACTTAGAATGTGGGTAGATGAAGATTATAATCCTCAAGGAGATGGAGGAGGATTACAATTCTCAGTACAAATAAATGTTTATGGTAAAGATGGAGATAAGATGCCTGTTACAACTGGTCCTGTAAATGAAGTATTGTTGTCTAATATACCTGAAGATAATCAATACAATGATGAGGTAGATACATTTATAACAGGAGAAGATCCAAATAACTATATCTGGTATAGTGGAAAGTTATGGAGAGCGGTGTCTATTAATAATGAAGCGAAGACAACTAAGTTAGTGACTCAATGGAATATAAGTACAGTTGCATATAATCCTAGGAATCAAACTAATTTTGCAGGAAGTTATATGGAAGTTTCTACAATACTCTAGGTAGTTTAAATAAAATAATCACGACTATCTAATCAA
>CAMLTY010000027.1 GCA_946486465.1 uncultured Mycoplasmatota bacterium | reverse complement strand
TTATTTTGTCTATAATTTATTTAGATTCCCACAACTTTTGTGCAAGAACCAAAATCTTCCTGAAATTGCAAATCAACCTCAGCTTTGTTGACAATATCTCTCGTAGTTATTAGATTTTCCTTTCTAATAAATGGTATATTTCCAATTTGCTTGTCACCAATTAAATCTTTTACATTTGTAACAGTAGAGTTATCTAGCATAAAGAAATAAGCCTTGTTTAAATTTTTGAATTCTGACCCCTCTAGATCTCTTAATTTTTCTAATGTTCTCTTTATTTTACTAGGTATGTATTTTTCTGTGCTAACTTGTACATATATTTTCTTATCTTCGGATATTAAATCAAAAATTGGAAAGTTTGATTTTTTTGTATTTAAGTTGTAAAAATTCTGTTTAAAAAATAACTTACATATTTCCAATGCAAATAATTCAAACATTTTAGCCGAATCAAATAATCCTTTTTCGTTTGACATTTGTATTTTTAGTTTATATGCTGACATATATTCAATTATAAAATTCATTCTTTCTTTTGAATACATAAATTTCACTTCCTTCGTTATCAAAAAAGCTAATACAAAAACTTATAGAATTATAAGTCTGTACTAGCGCTCCTGTTTATTTTTCTATATTAAACAATTCTTTCACAATTAAATCTTCTGAATGTAAATTATTATTTTTACCTAATAATAAATTCTCATAAAATTTAATTAAATAACTTTTATCTTCTTTAATATTTAAATAGCTATTAAAATAATTACTTCTTACTAATGCATTTCTAAAATATACTGATTTATCTTTAAATAATGAATTATCTACATTGTATCCTAAACTAATTAAATACTTTTCTACGAATACTGCTGTTGTTCTAGTATTACCTTCTCTAAAAGGATGTACTTGCCATATACTAGATGTAAAATCAGTAATATTTTTAATAACTTCTACAATGGACATGTCTTTATAATTCTTTTCTTTTTCTAGACTAATATCATATTCTAATGATTCTGTTAAGGTTTTAGAGTCTCCATAAGCAACTGAATCATTATTTAATATTTTTTCGTGTTTAGAAAAATCTATTTTTCTAAACTCTCCAGCAAATTCATATACATCTTGAAATAGATATTTATGAATAGATTTTAGATAATCTACTGATAACTCAAAGTTGTCTTGTTCTAATAATTCAACAATTCTCATAGATACAAAGTCACATTCTAATTCCTTATGATTAATATCTTTTTGTTTTTCTTTTGTGATGTAATATTCTCTCAAACTTTGTTCTACTTCTTTGATTGTTAATTCACCTAAAATATTTTTTTCTCTAATCTGTTCAAGATATTTAGATGGCTTTAAATTATCTACCTGTTGTAATCCTATCGCCATATCCCATTGTAATTGTTTTATATAACCCTTAGGTTTTGCTTCTTCTTGATAGGGATTCATACTAGAATCTAAATCTTTCTCACTCATGTAACTTCACCTAACATTTCTATATCATTGTACCATATTATCTATATTTTCTAAAGGGCTTTTCAAAATTATACATGTAGTAATACAACTAAATTGATGCACTTTTTGATGTCACTAAATTTTTGGATTTTTAAGAATTTTATGTACATTTTCGAGATGGCTTTTTAAACAGGATAACTGTGTCTGACAAACAACATCGCCAGTGGCGAGTTTGACCGTATTATAAGGCTTCCAGAAGATTGTAATTGTCCGACAATATCTAAATTGTCGGACTTTTGTCTAACAGAATTTCTATCAAAAATACCTAAAAATGCCTATTTGTCAGTCAGAAGTCTGACAAAATGGGCTATTTTTTTAAGATTTTTGAGGCGATTTGTACATTTTTTTGGAAATTTTAAAAATATTTTTAAAGAAAAAGTGTACATTTATTTCATTGTTATTTTGAAATTCATGTACACTCTTTTTAGATTTATGATACTGCTATTACACCATAACCTAGATTAGGTTTAAAACCTTTTTCATCTTTGATAGGAATTAATTTTATAATTTCTTGATTTTTCTTTGGACTATATTCTAAATAGAAAGTCCCATCTTCTTCTCTGATTACATCTATTTTAAAGTACTCTACTTGATAATAGTTTTGTAGTTTGTGAATGTAGTCTTCTATTTCTTTTTCGGTTTTTGGAGAAGATAAACTTACTACTTTGGTAATATCTTCGTAAGATATTGTTACTTCTTTATCAACAATACCTTCTGTAAATAAGGTACTATATTCTTCTAAAAATGACTTTCTAAAATTTACTTTTTCAATTGTTACTTTTCTATTTTCATCATAACCTAAATCTATAGTTTCAATATATTTCATACATAGTTCTTGTTGTCTTTCCTTCGATAAGTTATTCCATATAGATGATTTATCTAATAGTTTATCATTTAATTTTACTTGCTTTATCTTATCAATATCTTTATAAACGGATGGACTATCTAGATTAATATCATCTATTGTTAGAACATTATTTTTTAGATTATTTTCTAGTTCTTGTAGTCTGTTATCAATACTTGTTATTTCTTCTGTAAATTCTTCTAGGGTGATTATGCTTGTTTTATAGACATCTTTTAATCTATTTCTCTGTCTTTTTAAAGATTCTATTTCTGTAATTATTTGTTCCTTATGATTTGCACCAAAGATAACTGGTGCATAGATGCCATGAACTAGGAAATCATATTCCACTAATTCATAGATGATTTCTTTTAGTTGTTTGATGATATCCTTTTCATTTACATAAGTATGGCACTTATGACATCTATAATAAACATAATCATATTTTTTGTTCCCACCTGGACTTCTTCCTGCCATTAGAGTATGGCATTTTGGACAATATAATTTCTGTAGAAATAAGTAGTAGATTGTTCTTGTATAGTTTCTAGAGTTCTTCCCTTTTTGATTTTGACAATCAAACCAAGTTTCTCTACTAATAATTCCCTCTACCACATTTTCATAAATATGTTCATCTTTTTTACCTTTATGATAAACAAAATCACCACAGTATATTCTATTGTTAATGATGTTTTCCACGTTGGAATAAAGCCATTTCTTATTTAAGGCATTTCGTTTATTTAAATCATTCATAATCTTTTGTAATGACCAACCTGATAAGTATTTATTGAAGATATCTATTACTACATCTTTAGTATTTTCATCTGGCACTAGTTTCTTATTTACCCTTTTATAGCCTGTTAAATTCTTCATAGGAATATGTCCTTCTTTAATAGCACCTACTAATCCCATTTTGGTTCTTTCGCTTGTTCTTTCAATTTCATTTTGACTAACACTCATTAAAAGTCTTGATATCATTTTCCCATTAGCAGTCGTAGTATTTACTTCATCGTTAGCACAATCAATGTAAGCTTCATTCTCTTCCAAAAATTTCATAATGAATTCCCAGTCATAAATACTTCTTGTTACTCTATCTAGTTTTAAAGCAACAATGGTATTTACCTTCTTACTTTTGATATCTTCTAATAATTCATTAAAAGCAGGTCTATCTTTCATATTTTTGGCACTAATTCCTGCATCTTCATAAAACTTATAAATTTGATAGCCTTTAAATTTACACATGGCTTCGAGTCTTTCTTTTTGTTCACTTAAACTAAAGCCTTCCCGAGCTTGATCCTCGGTACTAACTCTTAAATATACCCCAGCAATTTTATTATCTATAATCATTCCTCCTTTTTCTTGCTTTGGTAAAAATTTTCTATAATACCATTATCTACAGTTCAAATGCCCTTTTCAAGAACAAAAACGTCCTTTTTCGTCCATTTTTGAACATTTTCGTCCTTTTAGTTTTTGACATTTCTAATTACTTCTTCTAGTTCTTGTAATGATATTTTATTTGTAATGTTATTTTTACTAATATACATAATTTCATTCTTACCAAAGATTAGATATGTATCACCATCTATTTCCAACTTATAAGGCTCAATATAAGCAATATTGGTCTTAGGTACAGTGATAATACTACCTTCTATTAATTTTAGTTTCTGACCGTTAAATTTACCTAAGTTGTTTATTTTTCTTTGTAATTCTTTACTAATCTCTAATTTTTCTTTAATTACCAAATATTACCAATTCCTTTCTAACAACAAAAAAATCGACTCATAAGAATCGATTTCTATCTTGAAGTCTTTCGACTTTTTTCCAATCTGGGGCAAAATTCCAATAGGCATTAAACCTTTATTTCATTGCCATTTCTTTAATTTAATTCTATTAAATTATGCTTTATAAGTCAAGCTATTTTATTAACTTTCTAAACATAAATGCAAATGTAATTCTTTTTCAAATTTACCCTTTAACAACTCATTTCTTCTTGGTACTTTGATTGTCTTAAAACATTTAGGATTATTTACAACGCTTTCTATTAAAGCATCTAATTCATCACTTTTCTTTTTACTTTTCCACTCATCACCCCTTATAGGTATTTCAATTACTTTAATATTATAATGTTTTCTTAGCCTTGCTAAATAATTTTCTAATTCTTCTTTATTATCTATGGTAGCCATAGTAAAACAACTAACACCATTGTTACAATACATATCAACTATACCTTTTCTAATTAAATTAAAAAATAAATTGATTTGACTACTCTTAAATTTAATTTTATCAATTCTTACTTTATAATCTTGCTGATTTTTGCCTTTAATTTTACCAATATATATTGCTTCTATTGTAGATTGAATAAAAGTTCTTTTTTCTTCATAATTCATATCTTCCCATTTTTTAATATGATTTTCTTTATGCTCTATATCGTTAATAACAATATCATCTAACATAATTCGCAATTCTTCTTTTCGTTCTTTTAATCGTTCATCTGGGGCTTCTAATTCCACATTATTTAGTATCTCTGTTAATCTCTCATTATCTACCATTAAAGCATTATATGTTAAAGCCATATTAAACTCAGCAATATTACTTAACTTATCTAATATCTGTTCTTCAACTTTACTTTCATTTATGCGGCTATTACATTTTTTGCAAATATAATGCTTAATATTTTTACCCTTATTAGAACTTACACATAGCAAACTACCACATTTACTACAATATAATGTTTTACCAAACATATAATTTAAACTACCACCAAAACTATGTTTATTCTTTTCCATTAAAACTTGACAATCATTAAATACTTCTTTTGATATAATAGCAGGAACTACATCTTCATAAACTATAGTCTCTTTATCTTTCAATGTCTTTCTATGCTCTATATCTCCACAATATAATTTATTATTTAATATTTGATACACAGCTCCATCTTTCCATTTCATTAAATTATTGCCTTCTTCTTTTAATATCTTAGCAATAGAATATTCAGAATATCCTTTTAAATATAAATTAAATATTCTTCTCACCGTTGGAGCTTCTTCTTCATTTATAATTGCTCTTTTTCTTAATTTAGGGTCTTTATTGTTTTCGTCTCTTTTATAACCTAATGGTAATTTACCTATTGGTATTCCTTGTTTAACTGTTCCAACTAAACCCATAATTGTTCTTTCCCTTGTCTGTTCAATTTCTAATTGAGCCAATAAAATTACTAACCTTACAAAAAATTTACCAAAAGCATTACTTGTATTTATGTCTTCTGTTACTGACACTAAATCGCAATTTTTTTCTTCTAATAAAATTAAAATTTCTTCCAAATCTTTAATTGACCTTGTAAGTCTATCTAATTTATAAACGCAAATTGTATCTATAACCCCATTGCACAAATCATTTATCATTTTTTGAAACTCTGGACGACCTTTCATATCTTTGGCACTTTTTCCATCTTCTCTATATACTTTACAAATCTTATAATCTTTAAATTTACAAAAGGCTTTTATTCTATCTAATTGTTCATCAAGGCTATGACCTTCTCTAGCTTGATCTTCTGTACTTACTCTTATGTAAGCACCAATCTTCAAATTTTTATTTTCTTCCATTTTCTTTCCTCCTAAATTTATTTTTATTTAACAAATTTAGGCTTCTTAATAAAATCACTTCTAATTTAATTACAAATAACATATAATATAAATGTAGGATTTCAAAAGAAGCCTATACATCAATTTAATTGTTTAAGCTCTCTCTCAAACATTGGGCTTAAACTTTTTTATTTGCAGCAATTTAACCACCACCTAACATTAATCTTAGTAAATAAAACTCACAATAAATCATCGCAATTATTTATCTACTCGTTATTATTATATGTGGTCGATAATCTAAAATAGGGTATTTTGCAATTTTTTTCTATTTTTTTAATAAATTATAAAATGTATTCGGCTTTAAACCTAACATTTCCATTGCTTCTTTACTTTTTATTTTCTTATTTTTCCATAATTTAATAACATCATCATAATTGCTTGGCTTTTCCATTTTAGGTCTTCCAAACTTAACTCCATTATTTATAGCATTACTAATTCCTTCTTTTTGCCTTTGCTTTATAAAACGCCTTTCTTGCTCTGCAACATAGCTTAATATCTGCAATACTAAATCACTTATAAATGTACCTAATAAATCTTTATTATTTCTCGTATCTAATAAAGGCATATCAATAACTACAATGTCAGCTTTAATATTCTTTGTAATATCTTTCCACTCGTCAATTATCATATTATAATTTCTACCTAATCTATCAATACTTTTAATAACTAATAAATCATTTTCTCTTAACACATTTTTTAATATACTATATTGCTCTCTATTAAAATCTTTACCACTTTGCTTATCGATATAAATATCTCTTTCATCAATACCATATTCTTTAAATGCTACTAATTGTCTTTCTTCATTTTGGTCTTTACTACTAACCCTTGCATAACCAAATATTTTATTCTTCATAATATAAAACCCACCTCGCTAAATAATTACTAATTTTTCTATGTAGTCTATAAATAATTGTATATATGTTATCATCACATACATTTACTAATATCTTTCTCAACTCACTTTATTTTATGCCACCTCCTTACTATATGAAAAATAATTATATGATACTTTCTTTGTTCTTAAAAGGAATCATCTTTAAAAAAGTCAAAATACTTTTTAAATATTTAAAAATTCAATTATACACTTTTATAAATAAAAAAAAGACTTAATTATTATTCAAATTAAATCTTTATAAACCTACACAATTATAAACTTATTACTCCTATTTTATTGTTATTCCTCTTTTACTTGAGGTTCTTCAACCATTCCATTAAATATTTCAAAATATTTATTTTTACCTTTTTCATTTTTATATTTCAATTTTAAAATTAAACCATCTTTTAATTTATGTGTTTCTTCCTCTGGCAATTCCGCACTTAATTTTATATTATAACTTTGTCTTCCATTTATGTTAAAAACTGTCGTTTTATCTACCATTACACAATGGCAAGAAATTCGTCTTGTTTCTTCATCATTCACATCTACTTCGTTTAATAACGTTTTGTTTTTATAAATACATATCTTAATATCTCTCATTATTTTTGGTAACTCATTACTATTATATACATCAATGATAAAGTCAAATTTATAACTATTAAGAACATTATCCTTTGTTTTAGTTGTAGTAAGATCATAATGGTCTTTTTCTCTATACCAATATTTTCCTTTAAAATCCATTAAATATATATTTAACTTACCTTTCCTTTTTAATATATCCGTAGCTATTAAAGTTCCAATACTACCTAAAATCGCTCCAATAATACCCTCAAACTCTTTTATTATGTTTAATATGTCATATATATTTATTTTCATGCTTACCACCTAAATTTTATTATATCACAAATCAACTTATATCTTATAAATAACTATATATATCATTGTAATTCCATATTAAATCTTAGTTATTCCTCACAAATTTCAATAAAAAAAGGTAACACAATATAATTTATACCAAGTTACCTAAACTACCTTAAACTTACTAATATGCCGTTATTTTTACTGACTACTCAAATTTTTTTAATACATTACCATTTCTATAATAATCTTCATCAGCAAATCTTACACATATAACATTATTATTACTGTCTAAATATAATATAACATTATCGCTAAAATCAGTTCTTATTCTATAACCTTTAGAATCTTCACCCTCAATGCCATCTAATATTTCGCTGTCTGCTACCATATCATCAAATTCGGCTAAACCTACATCTTCTAATATATCGTTAATTTCTGTTGCATTATCTACATCAACATTAGCAACTCTACTAATTATATTAACCTCTCTTGGGTTTCCACCACCAACTGACAAAGCAATTCCTACTATCAATACGAAAAATAATATTACGCCAACTAAAATACCTACAAATACTTTTAATTTCTTTGTATTTTTTAAAACTGTACCACAATTCTTACACTTATAGTCATTAAAATTATATACAGTTCCACACTTCGGGCATTTTAATTCTTGTTTACTAATATCAACAGCATAATTTAAACCTTTCATAAAAGTATTATCTATAACACCCTCATTAGCATATACATTAACAACTTTTTCTTCACCATTAACCTTGTAATTTACTACTAAATAATCAATATTCTGTATTACTTGTTTCTTTTGTAAACCACTTAAACCACCTAATATTAAACCAGCACCCCCAAATAATACATTACCAACTATTCCACGACCTATAACACTCTTATCTTTTTCTATCAACTCTTTATCACTAATAATTGCAACATTGCTAATATCTTTTAAACTAATCTTTAAAATAGGTCTTTTCTTAATATCACAAAATTGTAATTCATAATTTGTTAATCTAATAATACAACTAGCTCCCTCTCTAATACCTAACCCCTCATAATGTTTAACCTCTTTTGAATAAAATATTTTTTCTTTCATAACGCACCTCACTATAAATAATTATATATTATTTCGGCAAAATATACAATATCAATTATATAAATATAACTAATATTGCTATCACTGATTTCTAATAATTTTAAAATTATATATAAAGGAGGATAACCGCGTGGAGAATAATTTAAAGCAAATTCGTAATAGTAAAAATCTTTTGCAAACTAAAGTTGCTATGGACTTAAATATTACCCAAGAAGCTATATCTTCTTATGAAACTGGTCGAGTTTTCCCAAGTTCTGATATGTTAATTAAACTTGCTAACTACTATAATACATCTATTGACTATTTATTATGCAGAACTAAATATGATATGCCTATTGATGATGTTAAACCAAATAATATTTCTGATAATGACTTTATTTTACTTAACAAAATCAATAAATTATCTGCTACTAATAAAGCTAAAGTAGAAAGCTATATAGATGGTTTAAATGATAGTAAATAATTATGCCACAGCCACATCTCCTGGCTTTGGCTTTTTTACTCCAATAAATTTTAATATCTCTATACCTTTATGCTTATTTAAAAATTCTACATATTCTTTCATACTATAACAATAAACATATTTAACATCTTTCTTATAAATTAAATCTGCTCTTATTGGTTTATCTTCCTCTATCCATACATATATTCTTAAAATACCATTATTGCTAATGGTTCTTTTTATTTTATCTAACTTATTATTTAAACTATTTAACCTACCCATTATTAACACTCTCTTTCTCTCTCAATAATTCTTCTAATTCTTTCATTTTATCTATAATATTTCTTTGCTCATTAAATTTTAATATCATCTCTAAAATATTCTTTGATACATTAAATTTAACATTATCACTAGCACTATCATTATCCAATATATTATCTAAGACTGTTATAGCCTTATTTCCCATTAAATTTATCTTATCAATGCAATTATCTACTATAAGACTTTTTCTCTCATTTAAAACTGTTTTAAACTCGCTATTAGCAATCCATCTATTCAATGTTGCTTCACTTACTCCAACATTTTTAGCACTTTGGGTTATGCTATTACCTTTTAACAATTCATTTATTGCTAATTCTTGCTTAACACTTAACTTAACCATTATCAACACTCCTTTTACTAATTTTTAATAAAAATACTATTATTTCCTATTAAAAACTATTATTTTTATCTCTTTTTCTTTAATATTATATGTTTTTTTATAATTTAATAAATTCTATTATAATAGACTTACTTAAGCTACTTATAGCCCTTATAATTATTAACATTAAAGCATTTTCTACTAACTGGTTTTGCCAATAAATTCAATTTTCTAGCAATATCAAAATAAGCAACTGTAAAACCTTCGCTTTCAATTAAACAACTTAATATGCTTTGCTTCTCTATATATTTTATTATATGTTCATAATCTTCTTTTCTATTTCTTGTCTTTCTTCTATTAACATTCAAATTTATTAAACTACACTTAGGAACTCTTTCTTTTGGACTTTTTCTTTTTCTTAACAAACCACTCATTAACACATCTAATTCTTTTTTATAGCCATTAAAATAATACTTATTAAAATTCGGACTATCATAAACTTTTTTATCAAATTCTTCATTACTTAATTTCTTATTTAATATTTTTTGCAAATAATCTTCAATATCTCTAACCATTGTCCCTAATGGGGCACCACAAACCATAATATGCAAATGCCAATTTACATATCTAATACCTTTAATTTTATTCTTAGGCATAAACTCATAACTAGGTCTTCCAACACTTTTGCATTTATATTTATAGTCAACGCTTTTTCCATCTACATTAGATAAACCAACTAAAATGCTATAATCATAATTACTATTTCCATACTTATATTTTATAAACTTGATTAAATTATAATAAACTGCCTTTGCTTCTTCTTCACTAAATAGATAATGTTCTGGGGTGCTTAATAATGTAACTCCAAATCTTCTACGCCCCATAATTTTTACTCCTAATTTTTTCTATCAATTCTTTTAATAAAGGCACATTTACTACAATATCTTTATCATACAAATATAAATTCAAATTATCATAACACAATAATACTAATGCTATATCATTTACTTTAATAATAAATCTATGTGGCTCAATAAAATTAACATTCGTATCAGCCACTCTAAATATAATTCCATTTTTATATTCTAATTCCAAATTATTAAATATGCACATATTATTTAACTTATTATATAAATTCTCATTTAATGGCATATTAACTTTCTCAAATTTCATACTATCAAACCTTTCTTTAATATGCAAAAAAACTAGGATTTCCTATTGAAATTCCTAGCTTTCTGCTATCAAACAAACCAAAAGGTTTGATTTTCCCACATATGGGGCGGTATAAGGGAATCGAACCCTTGCATACTGGTGCCACAAACCAGCGTGTTAACCACTTCACCAATACCGCCATCTGAAATACATACCTATTATAACCATAAAAATAGCAAATAGGCAAGTATTTTTGTAAAAATCTACTTTATTTTATGTATATTATCTTCATGCTCCTCCTTTTCTTTACAATAATCCATATATAAAATATCAATAAATTCATTCTCTTTAAGTGATTGTTCTCTAAATAACCTAGCTAAAGAATCAACATCAGCATATTTTATACACTTATAATAAGCCTCATTCAACTCACTTGTTATAATTACTGGAGATAATCCCTGTCTTAATAAATTAAAATTTAATATAAGTCTACTAGTCCTACGATTTCCATCTTCATAAGGATGAATTCTTATAAAATAGAAATTAAATAAAGCTTCTCTTTGATAAGCATCTAATGTACTCCACTGATTATTATAATAATCAAGCAAAATAGACAATTCAGTATCTATATTATCAGGAGATGAAATAGGTATATCGGTATCTGCTATAACATTTCCTATTTTTCTATATTCATTAGAAATATAGGGATTACTACTATTTACCATATTTGCAACCGTTTTAATTAATTCTTTTGACATTCCTTCATTTATAGATAATTTGCCTAACAAATATTTAAAAGCCTTCATATTGTCATTTAAAATAACAGTGGTTTTACTATTACTCATATTAGAATAAGTAAACCTGTTAACTAATGAACCAAAATACCTATCTAAAAACTCTTTATTATCAGTGTTAAAAATCTCTTCTTTTAATTTTACATCCATAAAGTTTCCTCCTGTTTAATAGTATAACATAATTATATGTATAATTTTAAAAATATTGGAAATAATAAAAATAATTAGCACTTTGACTTGACAAGTGCTAAAAACAGTGTTATAACATAATTGTGAAAGGAAAGTGATAATATATGTTACCAACAAGATTTTATTTTGATAATGCATTTGATCAATTATTTGGAAATGAAGGAAGTAAGATGATGAATTGTGATATCTATGAAAAAGATAACACATACCATGTAGAAATGGATTTACCAGGATTTAAGAAAGAAGAAATTAAAGTAGAATGTAACAAAGGAAATTTAGTTATAACTGCTGAAAAATCTGAAAACACAGAAGATAAAGATGAAGATAAAAAATATCTACGTCGTGAAAGAGTTTATGGTAAATACTCTAGAAGCTTCTACCTAGGAGATATTAAAGAAGATGCTATTGAAGCTAAATTCGATAATGGTACATTAACTATTTCTATTCCAAAAATTGATGAAAACGAAAATAAGAAACTTATTGATATAAAATAAAGAAGGCACTAGTCTTCTTTTTTTATGTCATAAAAGTAAATAAATAAAGTATTTAAAATAATTCCTAATATAACTAAATCTATAATAATAAAATTAGTCTTAAAGTAATCATAGTTTATCATATACATCGTACTATGAGCTCTATAATCTGTATATAATTTAACTACTATTATTCCTAAGTAAAAAGTAAGTGCAAATGATATGAGATTATAACTAACTAATTCTTTATAGATATCTTTTCTACTAAGTACTGTAAATATATTTATTAAAACAAATAAACCACACATAACAAGAAAAGATATACCAAACGTTCCACAATTAAATACTACACCTAATAGTAAACAGACAAATATAACAAATAAAACTACAGAAATTAATCTTAGATAATAAGCTATTTTTTTAAGCATGTGCTAATCCTCTATCTAATCCATCCGCTATCTCATTTTTAAACTCTTCTTTAAATCTAGGTAATTCTTTCTTAATAACATCAGGATATACATTTTTAGTATTTTCTATCGCTTTCTCAATATCAAAGATATTTACCTCTTTCCTATTATTATAAATAGCATAAGAAAAAGCTTGTTGTAATATTGTTAAGGTTACATCAGGATACCTTGATCCTATTTCATATATTCTTCTATATTCACTAGTAAGATCTGTTAAAAAAGCCATAATCTTTTGTTTAACATAAGGATCATACATCAACTTAGCACCTGTCTTCTTCTCTATTTTAGGAAGTGTACCCATACAAATAGCAATTGTCTGCTCTCTTGTAGGTTCTAACACTTCTACCTTTTGAAAACGTCTAACAAAAGCTTTATCCCTTAAAATATATCTTTCATACTCTTCAGTAGTAGTCGCTCCAATAACTTTAATATCTCCTCTATCAAGTCCTGGCTTAAACATATTAGCAAAGTCAAGAGACTCACCCTTACTTCCCATTAAAGTATGAATCTCATCTATAAATAATATTAAGTTAGTATATTCTTTTAACTCATCTAAAAGTATTTGTATTTTACTCTCTCCTGTATCAGGATCTGTTCCAAGTAAAGCAGAAGTATTAACTTTAATAATCTGATACCCTTTTAGGGCATCAGGAACATTACCTAACTGAATACGATAAGCAAGTCCTTCAACAATAGCAGTTTTACCAACACCAGGTTTACCTGTTAAAATAGCAGACTTCTCAGGAGTAAGTAATATTAAAACTAATTGTTTAATCTCTTCTTCCCTTCCAATAGCAGGATTAGTAATATATTCTTTTTCTGTAAAATTTTCACCATAACTTTTTAATATACTAACTTTGCTTTTTCTAATTATTTTATCATCCATAACTACCATTCCTTACATTTTAAGTATATCATAAAATATTTTTTAGGAAAACAACTATTTATAACTAATATCATAATTACTAGGCCCCATAATACATTTACCATCTAAATCAAATCTAGAACCATGACAAGGACAGTCCCAAGTCTTCTCTACTTCATTAAATACCAAACCACATCCTAAATGAGGACACTTATTATAGACAATATGTTCCTTACCTCTATCATCTTTATAAATTGCAATAGCCCTACCATCAATTCTTGTAAATTTAGGATTACCATTATAAAAAGATTTATTTTTATTAACTTTACTATCTATAAAACTATAAAGATTACTAAAGATATTTAGAGGATAGTTAATTAATTTCTGTTTATTAAAAGATCTTCTAGGATCAAATAACTCTTTATAGATATTATATTTATTATCAATTAAGTCTTTTATTATCGTACTTGCAAGTATACCATTAGAGTTACCCCAAGTATTATAACCAGTAGAAAGTATTAAGTTATCATCAATAAAACCTATTAAAGGAAGATGATCTAAAGTCATTAAATCATAATTACTCCATACATAATCATAATTAGTTATATTAGTATTATTCTCTAAATCATTAACCATATTTTTACTATTAGATGCAAAAGCAAGATTATCAGATGATGATACAGTTAATAAATAATCGTTATAATACCTCATGGATTTTAAAGGTTTCTCTATATTAATAGCATTAAAGTCATAACTATTATTAACACTTGAACATACTAAGAAAGACTTCTCTAAATAACACTTTAAAGGCATTAAATAAGGTAATAAAAAATATGGATAATGAAGAACAAGAACGATTTTTTTAGTCTTTATAATATTTCCTTCAGTATAACATTTAAAAGAATCTCCATCATTTTCTACTTTAATTATCTTAGTATTTTCATAAACTCTATGACTTAGGCTAATAGACTTTTTAACTATTTGTTTTATAAATTTTAAAGGATGAAAGGTATAAGTCTCATTAACATAAAAACCTGATTCTACTTTCATTCCATTAGGCAATTTTTTAATAGAAGTAGTCTTCTCTCCAAAAGATGAAAGTAATTCCTTTTCTTTTTCTATTCTCTTAATATTAGAAGAATCTAACGTATATAAATAAGACTTACTTTTCTTTAAATCACAGTCAATTTTCTCTTTTTCTATCAAATTACTAGCTATCTTTAAAGCTTCCTTCTCTCCTCTATAATATAGATAAGCTTTATCTCTTCCAAAGATATTATTAAGCTTAGTATAAATATCTTCCTGTAAAAAAGTTATTTTGGCACTACTTCTACTAGATGCTCCACTACCTATTCTATTTTTTTCAACTAAAGCTATTTTTCTATTATCATCTTTAAACTGATAAAAGGTACTACATCCTGTAATACCTCCACCAATTATTAAAATATCAACATCTATATTTTCTTTTAATGATTCATACTTATCACTATTATTAACAGTATCTTGCCAAATAGAAATATTTTTCATATAATCACCTATTTCTATTATGGCTAAAAATTAATCATATATACTATCTCTATCGTAACTAACTACCTCACCAGTATTAGCATTTATTTTATAGTCATATTCATAGTCACCATGAGTAAAATCAATTTCATAAACAAGAACACCATCATCATACTCTTGCTCTGTTCTTAATAAACTTACAGCATCTTCAGTTAAGTTAGCATGAGTAAGGGCAATATTTTTCGCTTCATCAAGAGGTATACTAGCAGTAGTTGCATTATTAGTAGAACCATTAGTACTAGAATTATTGCTGTTATTATTACTGTTATTACTATTATTATCATCAGTTATACCATTAGTAAAATATTTAAAATCAGTATAAATAATGCTTCCACCCTCAGTAGAAGTTCTAGCATCAACTTTATATTCATAAGCATCATTATGATAATAAACTTCTACTTCATAAACACCCTTATCAAAGTCAAAATCAATATCTTCAAAATATAAATCATTTACATTAGCATTCATATTAGCAGCGATAATATCCTTTACGTCATCTTTACTAATAAAAGTTGTCTTAAAATAAATTAAGATAAGTAAAGCAATTACAACAAGAATACCTACTACAATAATAATTATTTTTCCATATTTTTTCATAATATCTATCCTTTCTATACTTAAATTTTATCATTACATTTTATTTAAGTAAAGATGAATTTAGAAGAAAAGAAGAACCCTATAATTGTTCTTCTAATAACTTACTAATTATATTTATTATCAAATAAAAACCTATAATAAAATCAATGTTTTTTTAATAGTTCTTATTATAAATCAAATAACTATCAAATAAATCATGCCCAGTATGGAAGGTAACTTTTATATTTTCTAGACTCAGAATTAGGTTGATATTCCTTTATTACACCAGATAACACTGCATCGGCTAAAAGTCTTGAAGCAATTGCTGAATTCTTTTTTTCAATATTAAATCTAGTACGTAAAGTTTCATTGGTCATTTTTTCGTTTGAAACATATTGCAAGCATGCATGTTGATAGCAAGCTCTAATTTTATCTTCTTTACTCATCTCACTCAATTTTTTATACTCATATAAAATAACTTTTGTACCACTATCATATTCAATAAAATTAGGAGCTGGTAGCTGAAATAATTCTATAGATTTTATTGTTTTATCTATGCCACTACCTTTTTCTTCACACATATTAAATCTTCTCATAATGCTTGCTAGTTTTTCATTTCTAGAAATTGGATTATGGTCAATAAATCTATCAATATTAATTAGTGGTGAACCAGGATTTGAAATTTCAAGTCTGTCAGAGAACAATTCTATTAATATACTTGCCCCCTGAATGGTAAAATCTTGATGAATAACAGCATTAGCTATCAATTCTCTAAGTGCAATTTCAGGATACATCTTAATTTGTGAACGAAATACTACTCCTATATGTTCATTTTGAGGAGTTAATAAATCTAAATTTTTTAAAATTTCTTCAAAACATAAAGCATATCCTTTATCATAATTTATTTCACGTATAGTCTCAAGTTTATTCTTTGATTTATATTGAATTAATCTAATTGTTTTCCTTGAAATAGTTCTAAACTGATGAATATTCTTAGCAAATAAAATAGCTCCTAAATTTGTTATGGCAAGTTTACCATATACTTTTTTCACAAAACCTTCTGATAGAAAATCTTCAATTAGTTTATCAATAGTATCTGGATATGGTAAATCTAATAATTTATAATAAGCTGTAACTTCTAATAATTCTACTATATCATTTTTGTTTAATTTAGAAATTGCTATCTCATCTTCGAAAGATATTTTATTCAATTGATTCCATAATTTTTTCTCTTTTTCTTTATAATCACATAACTTATGCTTTTGTTCACCTACTCTAATATAAGCAACTTTATCAAACTCTACTGGATAATTCTTAGCTTTATCTATTTCAATTATTAAAATAGATTTATTTTCATATTCAACTTCATAAGCTTCGAACTCTATTTGCGGTTTTAATTTTCGATATATCCAATTATACAAAGGCTCGTTACCTTTCTTTGTGTTATAAAAATCAAAATTAGTACCTATAATATTTCTAGTTTTATTATCTATCCCATATACTAAATAAGCATGTTCTTTATTCCATAACGCTGCTGAATTAGACAAAGCTGAAATATATTCACCAATCATATGAGGATCATCATTATTCACTTTAAATTCAATCCATTCATTTTCTTTATTAAATTTTAATAATGATTTCAATAAATCAATTAATTCATTTTTAGAAATTTTATATTCTTCTACATCATACATAAATTTTCTCCTATCAAATAACTGTCAAATAAGAATTTCCTTTATTTAAAAGGAAATTTTAGATATTTATTTATTTTTTTATATATTTATCAAATAAAATTGTACCAAATTTCTAACGAAAAGTCTTTATTTTCTAGCAAAAAAATATTGCAA
>CAMLTY010000026.1 GCA_946486465.1 uncultured Mycoplasmatota bacterium | reverse complement strand
TTATAACTCCATATGCTAACTAAAATTGTAAGATTTATTTTTGAAAATTCCCTTAATGATTTAGTTAATAGATTTCCTTGTTCTAATAATTGTCTAATAGTATGGGCAAATTGTATAAAGAAATAATGAACTTTCATAGCATTGTCATTTCTACTGTTTAAATGAGAAATGTTGAAAGTTCTATGCTTTTGATTATAGAACCCTTCATTTTCTATTTTCCATCTTTTTCTTCCAAGAGATACTATTTCTTTAATACTATTATCATTAACAACCATATTACTAATATAACGAAAAATAGTTGTTTTTTTATTTTTAGATTCTATATATTTAAACGCACTAAATATGTGATTTCTATAATTGATATTAGTAGAAAGATAATAGTTTTGATGTTTAACTTCATTGAAGCACAGTATATTTCCTTCAAAAGTACTATTAATTTCTTTCAATCTATCAGGTTTTAAATTAAAAATATAATTCCACTTATTTTTTTCACAAATTTCTATAATTGGTTCTACAGCATATAAGGCATCTCCAGTAATAATGAATTTATATTTTGTATAATTCTTTTTAATACGTTTAATCATTCTTTTAAAAGCTTTAATTTCACAATCTTGTTTTTGTTTTTCTGTAAGCATTTTTTCATTTTCAATGAATTCTGAATCTAAACTGATAATAATATTACCAACAACTAATTTACATTCTAAAACATACTTATAATAAGAAACTTTCCCGTCTTTATGCTTTCTAATAAGACAGTTATTATTAAGATTATAATCATGATTAGATAGACCAGTACCATCAAATACTAATTGGAATTTACCATTATATCTAAACTTATCAAACATTTTAGAACGTATTAAAGTTTTAACAATATACTTTTGAATGTTTCTTAATTCATTAATATTTATATTAACAAATACATCTTGAATAGTTTCCCAGTAAGGAAGTTCTCTTAAATCTTGTCCACAGATTTTAGATAAATTTTTAATACAATTATCAGTATTAAAAGTATCAGAAGAAATGTCAGTCATAGTAGTAAGACCACAAAGAAGACTAAAAAGACGAGTAATACATATTGTTTTCATTTCATATGTTATATAACTTTCATTTCTACCATCAGTTAAATTACTAAACATATTTAATAAATCAGGAAGATATTTATTAATAATAGAATATAATTCCTTTATCAAATCTTTATTTTTTCTTAATTCTCTTCTTTGCTTTCTGTTCATTACTACATACCACCTTTTTATTATGTGGTAATTGTATCAAATTTATTGCGAAAAAAATTTACTTTTTTTTACTGTTTTTTTGAAAAGTAATTGCTATTTTAGTTAGTTTTATGCTATAGTTATATTGTAGAAGGAGGTTAGACAAAAATGAAAGATAATAATAACAATTCTAAACAAGTATTATTATCAGTACTTGGAGTAGCAATTTTAGTTGTAGCTGTAGTAGGAGTGTCTTTTGCAGCATTTAGTTATAGTAAAACAGGAGAAAAAGTTAATACTATTACTACAGGTACTATTACTATGAGTTATACTGATGTTACTAATGGTATCAATATTCAAAATGCTATGCCTATGTCTGATGAACAAGGTAAGTCTTTGACTGGTGAAAATAATGTTTTTGATTTTAATGTGTCTGCTACTATTAGTGGTAGTGGTACTACTCAGATTGATTATGCTATTATTGCTGCACCAGAAGATGGGAATGGACTTACTGATACTGATATCAAAGTATGGTTAACTGATAGAGCTTCTGATACTAGTGGTTCTGATGTTGGTCAAGGTAATACAGTTGAACCAAAGATTCTTAGTAGTTTACCAAAATCATCTAGTATAAGTGCTACTACAGGTTCTCCTAATACAGAAGATGACTATGTTTTAAAATCAGGAACATTTTCTGGAACTGGTGGATCTGATAGTTACCGTTTAAGAATGTGGGTTGACTATAATGCTCCATCAATGGCGGGAGATGTAGCGTCTCAATTAACTTATCGATTAAAAGTTAATGTCTATGGTAAAGCTGCTGCTCAATAGTATGCTATAAAAAGTGTCTAATCTCTGACACTTTTTCTTTTTGTTGCTAATTTCTTTATAATTGTGTTATATTTATACTAGAGGAGGTTAGTAATGGAAAATAATAATTCTAAACAGATATTACTATCAATACTTGCAGTATTAGTTTTGATAATAGCAGTAATTGGAGTATCTTTTGCAGCTTTTAGTTATACTGGAACTGGTAGTAAGACTAATTCAATAACTACCGGTACAATTAGTATGAGCTATTCTGAAGTAACAGATGGTATTATGTTAGAGGATGCTTTACCTATTTCTGATAGTCAAGGAATGGCTTTGAGCGGTACAAATAATGTTTTTGATTTCACTGTTAAAGCTGATATTAATGGTAGTGGGACAACAACTATAAATTATACAATTACAGCTTTAAAAGAAGCAAATAGTACATTACCTGATAATGCTATAAAAGTTTATTTAACAAATACAGATAATTCTTCTGAAGTTGAAGTGTTAGAACCTACAGTTGTTTCAAATCTTACTAAAACTACAGGAAATGAGGCTTCTTCAGTTCCTAGTGGTGAATTTTTACTTGCAAGTGAGATTGTTAGTAGTACTAATACTAATACAAGTGTTACTCATAATTATCGTTTAAGAATGTGGGTAGATCAAGATTTTTCTGATCTTAATGCATCAGGATCTTATCGTTTAAGAGTAAACGTATATGGTGCAGCTGCTGCTCAATAATGTGTCTTATTGACACTTTTTTCATTGCTTATATTTTTTATTTGTGTTATATTTTTATTATAGGATTGGGAGGAATACGAATGAACGTGGATAGAAAAAATTCTAAGACAAAAACTTTAATTATTGTAGCAATATTAATTTTAATTTTTTCAGTTATTGGTGTAAGTTATGCTGCTATTTTTTATTCGAAAAGAGGCGAGAAAGTTAATACTGTTAGTACTGGTACGTTGATGATGAGCTATAGTGAAAACACTAATGGTATTAGTTTAACAGATGCGTATCCCATGACTGATGATGTAGGAATGTCTTTGAATCAAGATAGACAGTACTTTGATTTTACAGTTAGTGCTACTACTGGTGGGGAAACTATTATTAACTATGTAATTACAGCTACTAAAGAAGCAGATAGTACTTTACCAGATAATGCTATAAAAGTATACTTAACTAATACTGATGGCGGTAGAGAAACGCAGATGTTGCCTCCTACAAAAATATCAGACTTGTCTACTACTGATAATAGTTATATTAATGCTCCTAGTGGTCAATTTGTTTTATTAGCTAGTGATTTTAGGGAAAGTGATACACGTAATTATAGATTGAGAATGTGGATTTCAAATGATTATGTATTACCTAATTCTTCTATGACTTATAAATTAAGAGTAAATGTTTATGGTAATGTAGCTGTATAATATGCTATATGTTTTTATTGGTGCAGTTTAATCTGTACTTTTTTCTTTACCTGAAAAAGTTAGTGTGATACAATTATCTTAGAATATGAGGGAGTGTAATATATGAATAATCAAGATTACAATAATGAAATAATAAAAAAAGAATCTAATGGTAAGTTGTTTGTTATTATTATTTGTCTTTTCATATTTATAATTATGATAATTGGTATTTCCGTAGCAACATTTACTTATACTAAGGAAAAAGATAGTGTTAATACTATAAGTACAGGTAATATTTATTTGAACTATACAGAAGAAAATAATGGAATTAATATTACTAATGCTTATCCTATGTCAGATGAGGCAGGTAAAGTTTTAACTAATGAAGATCAATATTTTGATTTTACAATAGAATCTTCTATGACTGGTGATGTAGTTGCTAATTATGAGATTGCAGCAGAGAAGGAAGTGACTTCTACTCTTGATAATGAAGATGTTAAATTGTATTTAGAAAAGATGGTTAATAATTCTTATGAAGAGGTTATGGCTCCTACTAATTTTACACCTCTTAAGGAAAGTACTGATTTAGGAACTATGACTGGCACGATGTTACTTGATAGTGGAACTATTTCTAAAAGTTCTAGTATTAAGTATCGTTTAAGAATGTGGGTAGATGCTGATACTATTTTAGATAATATACCTAAAAGTTTTAGTGTTAGAGTTTCTGTTAAAGCTAAGGTTGACTTGTCAGATTAGTTTTCTTTTTCTTGATTTTAGAATATTAAGTGGGTGATAACTTGATGAAAATAAAAAATAATAAATGGTTTATAAAAGTGAAGAAAGCATTACATTTTGTTACTACAGTTTTAATGTATTCAGTATGTTTGATAATGATACTTGTCTTTCTTGCTTTTGTAGTTAACTTTATTGATAAACAATACAATTTAAAAAGTGGAAAGAATAAAAAAGATTTATTTTCAGCTTATACTATTGTTAGTCCTTCTATGGTACCTTCTATAAATGTTTTAGATGTTGTTGTTACTATGAGAGTTAATAGCCCTGAAGATTTAAAAAAAGGCGATATTGTAACATTTAATTCTACTGATTATAGATATTCTGGTGTTAGGGTAACGCATAGAATTTATGATATAGAAAAGACAAGCAATGGTGAGTATTTATTTACTACTAAAGGTGATAATAATAATACTCCAGATTCTTCTAGAATTAGTTTTAATGAAATATATGGTAGAGTATTATTTAGAATACCTAAAATTGGCTATATTCAATATTACTTAAGTTCAATTCTAGGATGGGTTGCTATTATTATAGTACCAGCAGTTATGATTATTATTTATGATATTTATAAACTTGTAAAGACTCTTAGAGCTCCTGATGGTAATAGTGATAATGATAAAGAAATAGTTACTAAAAATAAAAATTCTAAAAAGAAAAAGGAGAGTAGATTTAAAAAATGAAAAAAATGATTTTGTTAATTTTGGCGGGTATAGCTTTATTTGCTTTTATCTTTGCAACATCAATACTTTGGTATAGATTTTTCTATAGTTCACCTAGTGATGTTACTACTTCTATTAATGTAAAGTTAAGTGATAGTAATAATGTTATAGATGAAAGTGGTTTGATACCTTTAGATGATGAGACTGCTAAAAGTTTAACTCCATATGAATTTGCAGTTGAAAATAATGGTACTAGTGATAATATATATAATGTTTTGTTAGAAGATAGTATTATTAGTGATGATGAAACTTATAGTAACAAAAATTTACTTTCTAGAAATCAATTAAGGTATCAGTTGTCTTTAAATGGAAGAGTTATTAAAAGTGGAAATTTAAGTGATATAACTAACAACATTTTAGATACAAGAAACATTTCTGCAGGAGAAATTAATAATTATCAATTACGTATTTATGTTTCTGAAGATGCAGGTAATACTAATTGGCAAAATAAATATTATCATTTTAATATTAATGTACAAATGGAGGATGATGTATGAAAAAAATATTATTAGAATATGCTAGTATGTTAGCTTTTACAGTAACTGGTTTGATATTTGGTCTTTCTTTCTTTTTATTGTTTATTAATTTTTATCATATGGAAGAGTTGGCTGAAACTGTTGATATAGCTTCTTATAATGATACTAATAAAGCTAGTATTGAAGCAAAAATTAATCAAATTAAAAATAATATAAGTGTTTATGAACAATCTAATTATCGAGGAAGTCTTAATATCTACGGACTTAATACTGTTAAATCTAGATTAGAAAATTGCATAGAAATAATTGAAAGTGATGATATGATGAAATATTTTGATTTAGATCAGATTGGTATAAATGATAGTTATAATTTTACGATTGATTTTAGAAATAGAATATTAAACGATTGTTTAGTTATGCAAGTCACTTCTATTATTAATACAGATACGGTTGAAAGTTTACCAAATTTTAGTTTAATTAAACCATATATTCAAATTGATTTAAATAATTTATTAAATTCTTATAATTATGTTCAAAATAATATTGAAAATTCAGATCATTATTATTTTACAACAGAGACTAATAAAACTAATTTCTTTGATTTGACTGAAGATAGTTACACTGAAACTATGAATAATTATCAATCTGCATTAGATTTGCTTGTAGAAATCTCTAATTGGTATAGATATACGGTGATAGGAGGTTAAGTAATGAAGAAAATATTTAATGGATTATTTTATGGCCTTAAATTCTTGCTTTTTGTTGTAGCATTTGGTTTGACTTTATTTATTTTGATTAGGATGAATATGAGATTAAATAAAGATTTTACTAGTATAATCTCAGAATTTATTCCTTTTGTAATTTTATTAATTTTGTTTATAGTTAATCTTTTATTTAAACAAAAGAATATTTCTAAAAATTTATTTTATAATTTGACATGTTGTTTAGTGTTATCAACTATTATCGTTGTTGCTTTGAGATCTTTATTAGATACTAATATGGTTCTTAATGAGAAATATGGTTATGGAGTTGATTTTAACTTTTTTGATAATTTTATTCCTTATATTAAAATTATGTTATATGGATTATCAATTGCTGATATTTTGTTTATGTTTAGAGAAAAAGATAATGATAAAATTAAAGATGAAAAAAAAGTCTAAGAAATTAAAGAAAGCTTAGACTTTTTCTTTACATTTCGTTGAGTTGTTAATATAATCGTAATTAATAAATGAAGGGATGTTGTTATATGAATGAGTTTAAGTTTAAGAAAAAGTATGGACAAAATTTTTTGCAGAATAAAGCGATTATTGATAAGATAGCAAAGGTTGCTGATATTAAGAGTAATTCTTTAATTATAGAAGTGGGACCTGGTAGTGGTAATTTAACTGTTGCTTTAGCAAGTCTATATAAAGACAGTAATATCTTAGCTTATGAAGTTGATAATAGTTTAGAAGATGTGTTGTCTAGTAGACTTAAAGATTATGATAATGTAAAGATATTATTTAATGATTTTCTTAAGGCAGATATTGTTAGTGATGTTGATGAGTATTCATATGATAATTTATATTTTGTTAGTAATGTTCCTTATTATATAACAACTCCTATACTTTTTAAATTAATAGAAAGCAATTTAGGATTTGAAAAGATAGTTATGATGGTTCAAAAAGAAGTTGGAGATAGATTTTGTAGTAAGATATCTTGTAAAGAATATGGGGCTCTTACAGTTATTCTTAATTATTTCTTTAATGTGAAAAAAGAATTTGTGGTTGATAGAAATCAATTTTATCCAAGACCTAATGTTGATAGTGTTGTTGTATCTTTTAGTAGGAAAGAAGAGTTGGAGAGGTTAGATGATAAAGATTTTTTTATGAAGTTTGTTCATGATAGTTTTCAGTTTAGAAGAAAGACTTTAAGAAATAATTTAAAGAAATATAATTTAAGTATTATAGAGAAGGTTTTAAATAAATATGGTTATGATCTTAGTGTGAGAGCGGAGGCCTTAGATTATAAAATATTTGTTGATATTGCTAATACTTTATCTAGAGCATAAATATAAATCCTTTACATATAATTAAATGGGTGAATTATATGTTTAAGATTGGAGACTTTGTTACTAGAAATTCTTATAATAATGATATTTTATTTACTATTATTGATATTAAAGACGATATAGCTTATTTAAAAGGTATTGATGTTAGGCTCTATGCTGATAGTAGTCTTGATGATTTAGAAGAAGCGGATGTAGATTATGATACTAATAAAGATAGAAATGATGCTAAAAAGATTAAAGATATGCTTAATTTAGATAGGAGTGAATACTTTTATTTGCCAGGAAAGATTTTGCATATTGATGGTGATAAAGATTATTTGCGGCGATGTATTGATTTTTATAAAGATATGCATTTAGAAGCTTATGGGGTTAATTTGGATGAAGATGATTTTTCTAAAGAGATTACTTCTTGTTTAGAAAAGTATAATCCGGATATTTTAGTTATTACAGGACATGATTCTTTTAAGAAGAATAAAGATAAGAGTGATTTGGCTAATTATCAGAATTCCCTTAATTTTGTTAAAGCGACGATGAAAGCTAGAGAGTATGAGAGAAATCAAGATAAACTCATTATTATAGCAGGAGCTTGTCAGTCTTTTTATGAGGACTTAATTAAAGCAGGGGCTAACTTTGCTTCTAGTCCTAAGAGAATTAATATTCATGCTTTAGACCCTGCTATTATTGCAAGTACTGTCGCTTTATCTCCTAAAAATAAAGAAATTGATTTGATAAGTTTACTTTCTAAGACTCATTATGGTAGTAATGGAATGGGTGGTATTATTACTAATGGTGTTATGTATGTGGGGTATCCAAGATGAATGTTGATAAAGTAAGAGATGAAGTAAAATCTAAAGAAGGAAAGATACTTCATTTTAAATTTAATGGTAGTAGAAACCAAATAGTGGAATTTAAAGGGGAGATAATAGAGACTTATCAAGCGATATTTGTTGTTAAATTAATAGATAATAATATTAAATCTTTTTCTTATAGTGATTTGATTACTTCTAGCTTGGAGATACTTAAATAAATATATATTAGTAAAGTATTTGACAAGTTTTAAAAAACGACTTGCAAAAGTTAGTTAACTGGTATAGAATTGACTTATAAGACTTAGTATTAGGAGGTTACATATGAAAATTACATCTGTAAATGTACGTAAAATTGAAAAAGAAGGAAGTCGCATGAAAGGAATTGCATCTGTTTTACTTGATGATTCTTTTGCAGTTCATGATATTAGAATTATTGAGGGAGATAATGGCCTTTTTATTGCTATGCCTAGTAGAAAGACTCAAGCTGGTGGATATCGTGATATTGCTCATCCAATTAATCCTGAGGTTAGAGCAATGTTTCAAGATAAAATTATTGAAGCTTATAATAACATTAAAGATGAAGATTCTAAAAAAGAAGATTAGTTCTTCTTTTTTTCATATATTTTTTCTTTTTGACATATTATTAATTAGGTGATGATATGGAAAGCAAGGAAGCAATTATTAATAATTATAATCATAGTATTACTATTACAGAAAGAAAGAATTTACTTATTACAGGAGTTAAGAAAATAGAAAACTTTGATAATGAAGAGTTTTTGTTAGAGACAGTTATGGGATATTTGGCTGTTAAAGGGGAAGATTTAGAACTTGTTAAGTTAGATACTTTAGCAGGTAATGTCTCTATTAAAGGATTGATAAAGGGATTCTCTTATATGGATGATAATAGTGGTAAGAAAGATAAAGAAGGCTCTAGTGTCTTTAATAGGCTATTTAGATAATGAGTTTAGTTGAACAAGTAGTATCATTAATTTTTTCTTTTATATATGGGGGAGTCTTATCAGTCTTATATAATTTTAATTATAATATTCTCTTTTATAAAAATAGAGTTGTTAAGATTATATTTAATATTTTATTTGTTTTTGATTTAGTCCTTATCTATTTTCTTGTTATGAGAAAGATAAATAATGCTATTATTCATCCATATTTTTATTTATTTATTATCTTGGGCTTTTTTACTTTCTTTAATATTACTAAAAGATTTAGAAAACTAGTAAAGATGCCTAAGGTTAAGAAAAAGCCTAAAAAAGATGACCAAAAGTGTAAAGAGTGACTAGTTAATATTGAACTAGTTTTTTTATGGCTTTATAATATATCTTAGGAAAGTGGGTGAAAATTTAATGGCTAAAAGAAGAAAAAAGAAAAAGTTAGGTCCATTACTATTGCTTTGTGTTTCTTTTGCTGTTATTATTTTTACTACGTTTACAATTTTTAGATATTGGACTATGATATATAGTAAATATCAGGAAAAGGGAGAGTTAAAAAAAGAACTTGCTTCCTTAAAAGATAAAGAAGAAGAGTTGGAGTCTGATGTTAATAAGTTACAGGATTCTGATTATATAGCAAGGTATGCTAGAGAAAAGTATTATTACTCTAAAGATGGAGAGTTAATCTTAAAAATACCTGAAGATGATGAAGAGGAAAGTGATAGTAAGTAATGAATATTGAAAGTTTATATAAAGATATTAAAGTAAAAGATGGGGACTTCTTAGTTTTCGCTTGTAGTTATGGTCCTGATTCTATGGCTTTATTTAAGAGTTTATTGGAACTTAGAAAAAAATATGATATTAGATTAGTCTGTGCTCATGTTAATCATGATAAAAGAAGTGAGAGTGCTAAAGAGAAGGAAGATATAGAGAAGTATTGTAAAAATAATAATGTAATCTTTGAATATATGAAAATAGATAGATATGGTGATGATAACTTTCATAATGAAGCGAGAAATATTAGGTATCAGTTCTTTGATGAAATTGTTAAGAAATATAATGCTAAATACCTTTTAACTGCTCATCATGGTGATGATTTGATGGAAACAATTCTTATGAGAATTGCTAGAGGTTCTACTTTAAAAGGATATAGTGGCTTTAGAAAGTTGATAAAAATGGATGGCTACTACATTTATCGTCCTTTTATAGGTTTAACTAAGAGTGAGTTATTAGATTATTGTCATAAGAATAGAGTTCCTTATGCTGTTGATAAAAGTAACTTTAGTGATGTTTATACAAGAAATAGATATCGTAAGGAAGTTTTACCTTTCTTAAAAAGTGAAGATAAAGATATCCATAAGAAATATTTAAAGTTTAGTAATGTGTTAAGCCAAGCGGATGATTTTATAGAAGAGGAAGCTAGTAAAGCGATTAGTAAAGTTATTAAAGATAATAAACTATATATAGATAAATATTTAGAGATTAATAAATTCTTAAAGAGAATTATTTTAGAGAGATTTATATCTAGTTTTTATCAAGATGATTTAATTTTAATAAATGATAAACATCTAGATTTAATAGAAAGTCTTATTAATAGTAAGAAGAGTAATGCTAAGGTTAATCTTCCTAATGATGTTGAGGTGGTAAAGAGTTATAATACTTTATCTATTAGAAGGAATCCTAATTTACTTAGTAGTTATGAAATAGAAGTAAGTAGGGAAGTAATACTTCCTAATGGACATAAGTTAGAATTATTAGATTCTGTTAAGGGTAATGGTAATAATATTATAAAATTATCTAGTAAAGATGTAACTTTGCCTTTAATTGTTAGAACTAGAAAGCTTGGAGATGTTATGGCTATTAAGGGAGGAGGACATAAAAAAATAAAAGATATTTTTATAGATAGTAAGATTCCTCTTGCTGATAGAGACTTATGGCCTATAGTAGTTGATAGCTGTGAAAGAATAGTTTTTGTTCCAGGATTAAAAAAATCAAAATTTGATAAGACTAATAGTGAATTTTATGATATAATACTGAGATATGAGTAGAAAAAAGGAGAGATTTCCAATGAATGTTAATAAAAAAGTTGTTAAAAAAGGTTTACTACCTTATGTCTTTTTACTTCTAGTAATGCTTGGAGTTATATACTTTGTTAGTGTTGCTAATCAAAAAGTTAATGTTTTAACTTATGATGAGTTTATGAGTGATTTAGAGGCTAAGGAAGTAAGTGAGATTACTGTAACTCCTCGTGAGAGAGCACAGATTTATGAGATTACTGGTAAGTTAGACAATTATAAAGAAAATGAAAGTTTCTTTGTTAGAGTTCCATTATCTGACCAAGTAATGAAAAAGTTAGTGGAAGCGAGTGAAGCGGATGACTTTGAGTTTACTAGTGTAGCTGATCCAGAGTCTAGTACTATTTTACTTGTAATAGTTAATATTTTACCTATTGCTTTACTTGCCTTTATTTGTTTTTGGTTTTTAACTAAACAAATGGGTGGAGGTAAGAATTCTCTTGATTTTGGTAAGAGTAAAGCAAAGCTTTCTAGTGATAAGAATAAAGTTACTTTTAAAGACGTAGCAGGTCTTAATGAAGAGAAAGAAGAAGTTAAAGAGTTAATAGACTTTTTAAAGAATCCTAAAAAGTTCCAAAAGTTAGGTGCTAGAATTCCTAAGGGTGTACTTTTATATGGCCCTCCAGGAACTGGTAAAACATTACTTGCTCGTGCAGTAGCAGGAGAAGCGAATGTTCCTTTCTATTATATTAGTGGATCTGACTTTGTTGAGTTGTTTGTTGGTGTTGGTGCAAGTCGTGTTCGTGATATGTTCCAACAAGCGAAAAGAACTGCTCCATGTCTTATCTTTATAGATGAGATTGATGCTGTTGGTAGACAAAGAGGTACAGGAATTGGTGGTGGACATGATGAGAGAGAACAAACATTAAACCAATTACTTACTGAAATGGATGGGTTTGGAGAAAATGAAGGTATCATTATTATTGCTGCTACTAATAGACCTGATGTATTAGATCCTGCTTTACTTCGTCCAGGTAGATTTGATAGACAAGTTACAGTTAACTTACCTGATGTAAAGGGACGTGAAGAAATACTTAAAGTTCATGCAAGAAATAAAGTGTTAGCCCCTGGTGTTAATATTCCTGCACTTGCTAAGAGAACTCCAGGTTATTCTGGTGCAGACCTAGAAAACTTACTTAATGAAGCGGCTTTACTTGCTGTTAGACGTAATAAAGATGCCATTACAATGAGTGAGATAGATGAAGCAAGTGATAGAGTATTAATGGGACCTGCTAAGACTAGTACTAAAAGAAGTGAAGCAGATCGTAAGTTGGTTGCATATCATGAATCTGGTCATGCTGTTGTTGGTATCAAGTTAAATGGCGCTAGTGATGTTCAAAAGGTAACAATTATACCACGTGGATCTGCAGGTGGATATAATATGATGATTCCTAGTGAAGAGAAGATTTGCAAGACTAAAACTGATTTACTTGAGGAAATTACAGGTTTACTTGCAGGTCGTGTTAGTGAAGAGGTTGTCTTTGGTGAAGTTACAACAGGGGCCCAAAATGACTTTGAGAAAGCTACTAAGATAGCAAGGGCTATGGTTACTGAATATGGTATGAGTGATTTAGGACCTATGCAATTAGAAGAAAGAGAAGGTAGTGCTTTCTTAGGTAGAGATTATGCTAAGAGTAGGAACTTCTCTAATGAAGTAGCTCATGAAATAGATCAAGAAATGAGAAAGATTATTGATAAGTGCTATGATGAAGCGACTAAGATAATTAAAGAAAATAGAGATTTACTTGATTTACTTGCTAAGACATTATTAGAGTACGAGACATTAACTAAAGAACAAATTGATTATTTAGTAGAAAATGGTAAAATGCCTGATGAAGAAGAAGAGACTAACTATGAAAATATGAGTTTAACTAAGTTAAAAGAACTTGCTAAAGAAAAAGGAGTTAAAGGTTACTCTAAGATGAATAAAGCAGAACTAATAAAAGAACTTGAAAAATAGTTCTTTTTTCTGTATTATAAAGGCAGTTATCCACTTAAACTGTGGAAAAAGATGGAGGAAGTAGTTATGAAAGCTAAGAGGGCAGTTGAAAAAGAAATAGGAGAATTTAGAACGTTTATTAGTAGAGGTGCTGTTTTAGATATGGCTATTGGTGTTATTATTGGTGGTGCTTTTTCTAAAATAGTTAGTAGTTTAGTAGATGATATATTTATGCCTTTACTTGGGGTTGTATTAGGAGGACTTGACTTTAGTGGCTTATCTATTAGAATAGGTGATGCTTCTATTATGTATGGCTCTTTTATACAGAGTATTGTTGACTTTCTAATCATTGCTATTTGTATATTTGTAATAGTTAAGATAGTTACTAATATTAGAGATAGAGCAGATAAAAGATTAGGAATAGAACATAAAAAAGAAGAGAAGAAAAAGGATGAACAAGTGGTGTTACTTGAAGAGATTAGAGATTTGTTAAAAGAAAATAAATTATCAAAAAAATAGGTATCTAATTTGTGAAAAAACACTTGTATCAAAATTGTCTTTAGTATATAATATGTCTAAGGGAATTTTAGTAGTAGGGTGTCTACCTCCGGAAAGGAGGTTTGATATAGATGAAGAAACGTGTATTTATATTAAAGGTATTACGTTATGTCTGTATCATTTTGTTCCTCGTTATTTTTCTAATAACAGAAATAAAAAAAGACACTTAATCTTTTATAAAGATTAATGTCTATCACCTTTAATTAAATATTTTTGGGGGTAGACATCTAGTTATCCAATGCTAAATGTTCCCTTAATAGTTTATGTAAATTTCTTTTACATATTCATAGTAACACAAAAGTTTATATTTTGCAAGTGTTGGGTGATTTTATGTGGAAAATAGGTAATGTTGAAATAGATAATAGAGTTGTTCTTGCTCCTATGGCAGGTATTTGTAATAGTGCATATCGTAAGATAGTTAAAGAAATGGGCTGTGGTCTTATCTATGCAGAGATGGTTAGTGATAAGGCTATATGTTATGATAATAAGAAAACTATTGATATGCTTTATATGGAAGATGTTGAACGTCCTATCGCACAACAGATATTTGGTAGTGATGTAGATAGCTTTGTAGAGGCTGCTAAATATATAGAGAAAGAAATGAGACCTGATATCATTGATATTAATATGGGGTGTCCTGTTCCTAAAGTGGCTTTAAGAGCCCAAGCAGGTAGTGCCTTGCTTAAAAATCCTAGTAAAGTAAAAGAGATAGTTAAGGCTGTGGTAAATGCTGTTAAATGTCCTGTTACAGTTAAAATACGTAGTGGATGGGACTCTAATCATATAAATGCTGTAGAAATTGCTAAAATTTGTGAAGAAGCAGGTGCTAGTGCTATTACTGTCCATGGGAGGACTAGAAGTCAAGGATATTCTGGTAAAGCAGATTGGAATATAATTCGTGATGTCAAAAATAGTGTTAAAATTCCAGTAATTGGTAATGGTGATGTTACTAGTCCCGAGAAAGCTAAAGAGATGTTAGACTTTACTGGGTGTGATGCAGTTATGATAGGTAGAGCTGCTTTAGGTAATCCTTGGCTTATTAGAAATACTGTTTTATATCTTGAAGGAAAACCTTATATGCTACCTACAACTAATGATAAAATAGATATGTGTATTAAACATTTAAAGATGTTAAGTGACTTAAAAAGTGAGAAGCAGGCAGTACTTGAAATAAGAAGTCATGTAGGATGGTACTTAAAGGGTGTTAAAGGAAGTAATGACATTAAAAATAAAATTTATAAAATGACTAAGATATGTGATATACTACAAGTATTAGAAGAGTTTAAGGAGGAACTTTATGAAGAAGAAAAATGTTTATGATAAAATTAAAGAGGAAGAAGAGAAAGTAAAAGAAGAGAATAAGCTTAGGAAAAGTCCTGATATTAAGGCAATGTTTAGCCAGAGAGTACTTGCTTTTATAATAGATTTAGTACTTATTAGTATGATAACTTCTCTTATTACAATGTTTGTTCCTGTTAATGATACGGCTACTAAACTTTATGAAGAACAAAATAGAGTTTTAGAAGGTTATGTTGAAGGAACTGTTTCTATGGAAGAGTATGTTAATCAGATGGTAGACTTAAGTTATGATATTTCTAGACAAACAGTTATTGTTTCTATTGTCACTATTGTTATAAGTCTACTTTACTATGTTGTTTATCCATGTTATAATAATGGGCAGACTTTTGGTAAGAAGTTAATGAAAATTAAAATAAAGAAAACTAATGATAAAGAACTAACTATGAATGACTTACTAGTTAGAAGTATGATTAATAATAGTATTTTAGTTAATATTATTAATGTTATTTTAGTACTATTCTTAAGTAAAAATATCTTTTTAAGTGCCAGTAGTCTTGTTAGTAGTATTCAATATATAGTACTTATTATTAGTTTAATAATGATAGCATTTACTAAGAATGCACAAGGATTACACGATAAGGTTGCTAAGACTGAAGTCGTAGTTGCAGATACAGTGAAGGAGGATGTTTTATGCACGAGCGAAAATTAACAGAACAGGAATTAGTTAGAAGAGATAAAGCTCTTAAGTTAAGAGAATTAGGTTATGATCCTTTTGGTAGTAGATATGATAGAAGTGATTATGCTATTGATGTTAAAGAAAAGTATGAAAGTGTAGACCATGATGCTTTTGATAGTATGACTGATACTGTTAAAGTGGCTGGCAGAATTATGTTTATTAGAAAGATGGGGAAAGCTTCATTTTTCTCTATTAAAGATAAGAGTGGTTCTATTCAAGTATATATATCAATTAATGATGTAGGAGAAGATATTTATACGTTATTTAAGTCTGCTGATATTGGGGATATTGTTGGTGTTTATGGTAAGGTTATGAAGACAAGGACAGGAGAAGTTACTATTAAGTGTTTAGAATATAAACCTTTAGTTAAGGCTTTAAGACCACTTCCTGAGAAGTTTCATGGACTTACTGATGTTGAAGAAAGATATAGAAGACGTTATGTTGATTTGATGATGAATGATGAGTCTAGACGTGTTGCTTTTTTAAGACCTAAGATTATTCGTTCTATTCAAAGCTTTTTAGATAATAGAGATTTTGTTGAAGTTGAAACACCTGTTTTATCAACGTTGTTAACCGGTGCTTCTGCTCGTCCTTTTGTTACTCATCATAATAGTCAAGACCTTGATATGTACCTTAGAATTGCCTTAGAATTACCTTTAAAAAGACTTTTAGTTGGAGGTATGGAAAAGGTTTATGAAATAGGTCGTGTCTTTAGAAATGAAGGAATGGATCCTAAACATAATCCAGAGTTTACTCTTATGGAAGTTTATGAAGCATATTCTGATTTAGAGGGTATGATGGATTTAACAGAAAAGATGTTTGTTAATATTGCCGAAAATGTTATTGGTAAGATGAATTATCATTGGAATAATCAAGATATTAACTTAAAAGGACCATGGAAGAGAATTAGTATGGTTGATGCAATTAAAGAGAAAACTGGTATTGACTTTAAAAAAGAAATGAGTGTTGATGAGGCTTTAGAACTTGCAAAAGAACATAATATTGAAGTTCAAGAACATGAAAAGACAGTAGGGCATATCATAAATCTTTTCTTTGAAAAGTATGTAGAGGAAACTTTAATTCAACCAACTTTCTTATATGGACATCCAGTAGAGATTTCTCCTCTTACTAAGAAAAATAAAGATGATCCTAGATTTGTTGATAGATTTGAGTTATTTATTGCAGGTAGAGAGATGGCTAATGCTTATACTGAGTTAAATGATCCAGATGATCAGTTAGATAGATTTGAAGAACAATTAAAAGAAAAAGATTTAGGTAATCAAGAGGCAAATGATATAGATATGGACTTTATTGAAGCTTTAGAATATGGTATGCCTCCTGCTGGTGGTGTAGGTTATGGAATAGATAGACTTGTTATGTTATTTACAGAACAGGAAAGTATTCGTGATGTAATACTATTCCCAACAATGAAGCCTATTGAAAAGTAGTGATTAATGTTAAATAATAAAAAAAGAACTCTGCCACTACGTATGATGTTCTAAGCCTCATATTAACGTCCTAAACGAATAGTGGTACAAGTTCTTTTTGTATATAAAATATATATTAGTATTTTATGTGATTAATTAATATTATGGGGGTTGGTACAATGAATATTACTAATGAGGAATGGAATAATTTAGAGAGATTTCATAGATTTGATAAATTAAAAGTAAAAGAAAACTTTTTGTTGAAACGATATAGAGTTTTGTGTGATGATGAAAAAATAATTCTTGATTATTTATTTGAGAAACCACATATAAATAATAGTGGTCAGCCTATTGATAAGTTATTTGTTGATGGTGTGATTTCTGGAGTGGTTATGTACTACTTTGATAAGTCTGTTTCTTTTAGAGATGCTTATTCTTTTCCTCTTGATTTGAAAATTAGAGCTTGTTTTGATATAGATAATCAACTAAAGACTTTACATAAATATGGTGTATGTTTTAATGATGTACATATAGATAATTTTCTAATTGATGAAGAAAGTGGACATTTAGTAGATTTTGAGTCTGCTACTTTCCTTGACGAAGATTTTTCTTTGGTAAGATATTATTTAAGATATGATGAAGAAAAAGACTTTGATGTCTCTAAAAATGGAGATAATTATAAAGCATTGATTAGTTATTTTAGTTTAATATATGGTATTGATATAGAAGAACTTTTTGAAAAAGATGGAATTTTATCTATTTCACTATTAGATAATTTTTTTAAAGATACTTCTATTTCAAATATGGTAAGTGTAGCAAATAAAAATATGCTATTAGATTGCCCTATACCTAATGTTTCAGATTTTTTACCATATATATCTGATGAAGAACGAGTTAATTATGATATCAACATACTTAAAGATAAAGTTAAAACATTAAGATAAGAGTTAAATATTCTTATCTTTTTTCATATCTTATTTTGAGGTGATTAAGATTAAACCTATTATTGGTATTGTCGGAAGGTTATATAGTGGAGAATCTAATATTATTTGTGTAGAAGAAGTTAGGCTTGCTGTTACTAAGTTTGGTGGTATTCCTTTATTAATTTTACCTGTTGATAAAGATGAAATATCTTGTAAAAATATTGGTTCTTGCATAAAAGTTGTGGGATAACTATTTAGTTCTAGATAT